>JAEZBP010000893.1 GCA_023427125.1 Pseudomonadota bacterium
GGGCGGGTCCTCGAAGTTGCCGAGCTTGTAGAAGGTGCCCGCGCTCGTGCGCACGACGTAGACGGTGTCGGCGGTCCACTCGAGCGGATCGGCGCCGGTCGCGCTGACGCCGCCGGTGTAGGTACCGTCGACCGCGTTGAAGTCGGCGGGCTCGTAGCGACGATAGGCGGTGCTCGTGCCGTAGACGCGCAGGAACATGCGGGCGAACGTGCCCTGCTCGACGATCACGTCCCGGCCGGAGACCGCGGCCGAGTCGAGCGAGACTCCGCCGCTGTCGAGGTCGAGCCACTGCGCGTTGTTCAACAGCATGGCGAAGCAGCCGCACGTGCGGCCGCTCACGCAGCCGAGCGGCGCGGCGCAGGAGCCGACTCGAGCGTCCGCGTCGTTGCAGTCGCCCGCGGTGGGCGAGTGGCCGGACGGCGCGACGCACGCCGCGGCCGTCATGCTCTCGTCGCCGAGCCCGTCGCCGTCGGCGTCCGCGTAGAAGGTGGTGAAGAGCGCGGGATCGACCCCCTCGTCCACGCTTCCGTCGCAGTCCTGATCGCGGCCGTCGCAGAGCTCGTCGCCGCCTCCGGGCCGGCAGCTCGCGCACTCGTCGTCGCAGTCGTCGCCGCCGCACGAGGCGTCCGCGTAGCCGTCGCCGTCGTCGTCCTCGCCCACCGCGAAGGTCGTCGGATCGCAGTCGTTGTCAATGCCGTCGCAGACCTCGACCGCGAGGCGCGAGACGTTCGCCCGCGAGTCGTCGCAGTCCTCGCCGCAGCGAAGCTCGCCGTCCTCGCCGCGGTTGCAGCAGGCCGCGTCGATCTGGTCGTCGCGATCCTCGTCCCGGTCACCGAACGTCGTCGGGTCGCAGTCCTCGTCGACCCCCTCGGCGTCACAGACCTCGACGTTGCCCGGGAAGCGTCTCGGGTCGTCGTCGTCGCAGTCCTCGCCGCCGCACGCGATCGAGTCGACCCCGTCGCCGTCCGCGTCGCGCGGACCGAGGCACGTGCGCAGGCAGCGGCGCATCGCCGCGTCGCAGATCTCGTCTGCGTCGCACGCTTCGCGGATCGTGACGCAGCCCCGCGCGTCGGCCTCCGCCGCGCCCGGAACGCACCGCTGCTCGCCGGCGCAGAAGTCGGCGCCGCACTCGTCGTCCGCGACGCAGCGCTCCACGCTCGCGTCGCCGCCATCGGGGCCGGGCGCGGCGGTGGTGCAGCCGGCCGCCGCGAGGACCACGATCGAGAAGCTCAGCGCGAAGCGGGTGGGACGCAGCATGCCGCGTCTGCATGCGGCACGCGGCGCGCGGCGTCAACGCGCGCCCGCAGCGCGCGAACATGACGCGCGTGGGGTCGTACGTGGAACGGCGAGCGCACTGGACACCGGGGACCGGGAGCGCCGACTGGACGGAAGGGCCGCTCGCGCGCTCGCGAAGCGCGCGCCAGCAAGCTCAGAAGACCGGCGGAGCCGGGCGCGGGGCCGCGAGGTCGTAGGTGTAGTCGACGTCGATGCTGCTGCGGCGGAAGCGGGAGAAGCGGGCGCCGCGCACGATCTGGCCGACGCAGCTCTGCGCGGCCTGGGGCGCGGTGCCGCTCGTGGCCACGCTCTGCACCGAGCCGCTGCCGAGGAGCGCGAAGTAGACGCGCACGCTCCCGCCGCCCTGCGTGCAGCGCTGCGCGATCGTGGGCCGCAGGCGGCTCAGCACCGCGACGATGTCCGCGTGGTTCGGCAGCTCGGGCAGCGCGGGATGACGCGGCGGGGTCGGATGGCGCGGGGGAGTGCGAGGCGGAGGATCGATCGTGGGCGTGGCGATCACGCCGGGCTCGGAGCCGCAGGTGAGCCGCAGATCGAAGCGCTCGAGCGAGCCCTGATCGGCGCCGGCGTCGTCGTGCACGACGAGCTGCCAGCGACCGCGGGTCGATCGGCCGGCGAGCGAGGCGAGGGGCGCGTCCGAGAGGGACCAGGTGCGCCGGAGGTTGCGGCGCGAGCCGCCGGTGTGGCGCTGGAGGAGCACCTCCTGGCTCCACGGGGTGTGCAGCACCACGCGCAGATCGCCGACGAAGCTGTGCTGGATGTCGACCTCGACCTCCGCCGCGGTGATCGCGCACTCGTCGGTCAGCTCGACGGCCAAGCTGGCGGTCTGGTAGTCGCGGATCGGCTGCGGCCCGGAGGCGCTCCCGTTCACCGCGGTGGGCCCCGCGAGCGGGAGCTGGCCGTGCAGGACGAGCGCGCCCGCCGCCAGCCGCCCGGTGACGGTCGTGCTGCGGTGGCCCTCGAGGTCGAGGGTCCAGCTGCGCTCGGCGGGCGCGTCGCCCTCCGGCAGCGGCACCACGAACATCGCCGGCGTCGTCCCGAGCACCTGGCCGCCGGCGTCGCGCCCCGTGGCGTCGCGTACAGTCGCGCCGCTCGGCTCGGAGGTGATCGTGACGCTGACGTCGCGCGTCGCCGCGATGGCGCGCTCCTCGGTCATCGCCCCGCCCGCCGTCACGCTGAGCGTGTAGGGGAGCTCGGCCGGCGCGCGCAGGGCCGCGACGTAGACGAGGTAGTCGCCGGGCCCGGTGAAGGTCAGCGACGGCGCGTGGCCCGCGCCCTCGTCGCTGTCGCAGCGGACCTCGTTGCCCTGCGCGACGGCGAGCGCGACCGGGCCGGTCTCGGAGCTCGCGCGGATGCGCAGCTCGATCGGCTCGCTCACGTGCACCACGTGCGCGGGCACCTCGGCGTCGAGGTAGCCCGGGCAGCCGGGCGCGAGCTCGAGCGCGGCGGCCTCGCCCCAGGTCGTGCCGGTGAGCGTCGCGCGCGGCGCGGCCGCCGAGATCGTGGCCTCGCCATAGCGAGGCGCGGGATCGGCGCAGCCGAGCAGCAGGCATGCGCAGGCGAGTACCCGAGCACAGAGAAGATAATCGATCGCGGGACCCGTTCGTCCTGAGCGCGGCGCGCGCAGCGAGCCGCTGTCGAAGGACGCCGTGGCCGCGCGCCCTTCGCCTGCGCAGCCTGGGGCTGCGCGCTCAGGGCGAACGGAGGAGGGGGTGCTCAACCGGTCAGCTCCGCCGCGCTCCGGTACTAGCAGTGTGCGTGATCGCTTCATGCGGCCTTGGTCATGGGCGGCTTGGGGGGCTCCACCGACTTGCGCGCTCCCCAGCGGCGGCGGGTGCGCTCGGGGCGTACCACCGTCGCGCTGACCGAGTGATCGGGCAAGCGCAGGAGCAAGAGGCCGAGGAGATAGAGGGCGAGCGCCGCCGCGAGGAGCGGCATGCGCAACGAGCGCATCACCGACTCTGCCTCCACCGCACGGACGATCGCGCCCGCGCGCTCGAGCACCTCGCCGCCGCCGGCCGCGGCGAGCCGCGTCAGCTCCGCGCGCTCGACGCCGAAGACCGCGATCTCCGGGTGATAGGGCCGGTCGAAGCCGATCGCGACGGTCGGTCGCTCGTCGTTCGGCATGCGCGCGTCGATCAGGAAGCCGGTCTCCTCGATGATGTCGGCCTGCCAGACGCCGGGCCCGCGCTCGAGCAGCGCGAGCCGCTCGCCGTCCCCGGCGGCGCGGAAGATCTGCACGATCGGCGCGGGCTCGCTCGCGATCGTCGGCGCGAGCACGCTCAAGACCTGCACGCCCTCGATCAGCGGGTGCGGCGCGAGCGTGAGCTGCGGGGGCTCGATCGGGCGCGTCCGCAGCATGCCTTCGGACAAGGAGACCCAGAAGTCGCGGAAGCCGCTCCAGGTGCGCCACGCGTCGGCCCACTCGCCGCTCGTCGCGCTCGTGAATGTCGCGACCTGACCGAGGCCGCGATGCCAGTGCGCGAGGACGGGGAAGCGATCGGCGCCGAGCACCGTCGTCGCCCCGGGGCGCGCCGTCGAGAGCGCCTGACCGCCGAGCGGCGGCGCGCTCTCGAAGGGCACGCCGTCGAGCATCGCCAGCGAGGTCACCACGCGCGGCCGGATCGCGCCGCGGCGGTTGGCGGGCGGCTGCCGGTACTGCGCCTCGCGCACGAAGAGGCTCGGCAGCGAGCCGGCGTTGTTGGTGACGTGGTAGCGGCCCCGGCCGATGCGCGCGATCTCCTCCATCAGCGAGTTGCGCGGACCGATCGTGATCGCGGTGACCGTCACCCCGCGGCCGGCCAGCGTCTGCGCGGCCTGGATCGCCGGGTCGGGCGCGCTCACGCCGTCCGAGAGCACGATGACGTGGTGGATGTAGCGCGGGTCGCTGCTCATCACCGAGTTGGCCGCGCGCAGGGCCGCGCCGATGTCGGTGCCGCCCGAGGCCTGGATGCCCTGCACGAAGGAGACGGCGTCCTCGCGCTGATCCATCCCGACCGGCGCCATCACCCGATCGGCCGCGCCGCTGAACGCGACCACGCCGACCCGCGCGTCCTCGCGGAGCGCGCGGATCGCGGCGACCGCGGCGTTGCGCGCCTGCATCATCTTGATGCCGCTCATCGACGAGGAGCGATCGATCACCAGCACGAGCTCGAGGGGCCGCGGCTCGGGGATCGCCGGGGGCACGGTGATCGGCTCGATCTCGCGGAGGACGCGCGGCGCGCGGCGCACCGGCTCGGTGCCGGTGACGGTGACGAGGCCGCCGCCTTCGTCCTCGACCCAGGTGCGCAGCGCCTGTTGCTGGGTCTCGGTGAGGTCGTTGGGATCGGCCTCGTCGATGATCACGAGCGCGTAGCGATCGAGCTCGGCGGCGGTGGTCGGCGCCGCGATCATCGCCGTGACCTCCACCTCCATCCCGCCCTCCTCGAGCACCCGGGCGAGCGCGGGCGGGCCGTTCTGCGGATCGTGGAGGATGCGCACGCGCGGCTTGGGCGAGATCCGCACGAGGCTCGTCCACCGGTTGTTCTCGGCGACCACGTCGCCGCCCGCGCGGAGCGCCACGCTCACCTCGTGCACGCCCTCCTCCTCGGGGAAGCGCGCCGCGAGCTGTGCGGTCGAGTCACCCCGCCGCGCGAGCGCCTCGCCCGAGGCGACGAGCTCGCCGTCGATCGCCAGCGCGAGCTCGACGTTGGCGTCGCGCGCCGCGTGCAGCTCGACGCCGACGTCGAGCCGATCGCCGGCCCGCACGATCCGCGGCACCGCGAGCCCGCGCACGCTCACGAGATCGATCGGCGGCGTCTCGCCCATCGGCAGCACCGAGACCGCGACGCCCGCCCGATGCGCCGCCGCGATCGAGGCGCCGAGATCGCCGCTGCGATCGCGCCCGTCGGTGGCCACGATCATCCGGCGCACCCGATCGCGCGGGAGCATCGCCACCCCGACCGATACGTCGGTCGAGGGCTCGACGTTCGCTTCCTGCGGCGGCGCGACCCACGTGACGCCCTCGTTCTCGCTCACGAGCGCGCCGAGCTCTTCTCGCACCCGCGCGCGATCGGCGTCGGCGATGCTCGCGCTCTGGTCGACCACCGTCGCCACCGCCAGCTCGTCGGTCGGCCACCCGAGCCGCACGTCGCTCAGCGCCGCGACGACGAGCGCGATGGCGAGCGCCCGCGTGATCAGCACGAAGACCCGGCGCTTCCATCCGATCGGGAAGCGGCTCTTCACCATCAGGAGGGCGAAGAGCGGGATGAGCGCGAGGCCCCAGAGGGCGATCGGCCAGCCGACGGTGAGCTCGATGTCGCCCAGATTCACGAGAGCCTCCCGCGATGCAGGAGGCCCCACTCGAGCGCCATCAGGGCGAGCAGCGCGATCGCGATCAGCACCGCCAGCGGAGGCAGCGGGTCGGTGTTTCGGAAGCGGCCGCCGGGCGCGCCCGCGCTCAGCTCGTCGGCGTGCTCGGCGCCGCTGAACGCGACCGCGCGCTCACCGACGTGATAGAGGCCCTGCCGCCTTATCGCCGCGAGCTCGGTCGCGCTCACCGGCTCGCCGTCGGGGCCGAGCAC
>JAEZBP010000936.1 GCA_023427125.1 Pseudomonadota bacterium
ACCACGCTGCCGTACTTCTCCTCGAAGATGCCGATCGCGCCGCGCCGCTTCGCCTCGTCCATCGAGAGGACCTCGGTCTCGATCGGCGCGTTGAGGAGGATCTTCTCGTTCACGAGATCCTCGATGCACACGATCTCCTCGGACGTCAGCGGGCGGCCGCCCGAGTAGTCGAAGCGCAGGCGATCGGGGCCGACCAGCGAGCCCTTCTGCATGGCCTGCGGCCCGAGCACCGTGCGGAGCGCCCAGTGGAGCAGGTGCGTGGCGCTGTGGTTCTTGCGCGTGCTGGCGCGCAGGGCGTGGTCGACCTCGAGGTCGATCTCGGCGCCCACCTCGAGCGGCGCGCCCTCGACGCGGCCGAGGTGGACGAAGAGGCCCTCGCGCGGCTTCTGGGTGTCGGTGACGACGAAGCGCGCGTCGCCGGCAGTGATCACGCCGCGGTCCCCGACCTGGCCGCCGCTCTCCGCGTAGAAGGGCGTCGCGCCCGCCACGAGCTGGCCCTCGCTGCCCGGCTCGAGGCGATCGACGCGCGCTCCGCCCGCGACCAGCGCGAGCACGCTCGAGCGCGCGCGCTCCTCGTCGTAGCCGAGGAACTCGGTCGGCGGGAGCTCGTTGGCGAGCTGGTGATGGACGGCGTCGACCGCGGCAGCGCCGACGTCTCTCCCGCCGCCCTTGCCGCGGTGGATCTTCTCCGCCTCTTCGTAGCCGGCCAGGTCGACACCGAAGCCCTGCTCGCGGCCGAGGACCTCCTGCAGATCGAGCGGGAAGCCATAGGTGCTGAAGAGATCGTAGGCGACCGCGCCCGGGAGGAGGCGCTGGCCGTCGCGCTCCATCCAGCTGTCGTTCTTCTCGATGAGCACGAGGCCGCGCGCCAGGGTGTCGCGGAAGCGAGCCTCCTCTTGCTTGGTCTGGTCCTCGATGAGCGCGCGCTTCTCCACGAGCTGCGGGTAGACCTCGCCCATGAGCTCCACGACCTTCAGCGCGGCCTCATGGAAGAAGAGACGCTCGATGCCGAGCCGGTGCCCGTGACGGATCGCGCGGCGCATCACCCGGCGCAGCACGTACTCGCTCTTGCCCGATCCCGGGAGGATGCCCTCGCTGATCATGAACGCGGTCGTGCGCGCGTGATCGGCGATGACCCGCATCGAGACGTCGTCGGGCTCGAGCGTGCCGCCGTAGGGCTTGCCGGCGATCTGCGAGGCGAGATCGACGATCGGCCTCAAGAGATCGGTGTCGTAGTTGCTGACGACGCCCTGGCAGACGGCGGCGAGCCGCTCGAGGCCGGCGCCGGTGTCGATCGAGGGCGCAGGCAGGGGCTCCATGCGCCCGTCGTCGAAGCGCTCGAACTGCATGAAGACGAGGTTCCAGAGCTCGACCCAGCCGCGGCCGTCGGGCGTCGGCTCGTCGCCGAAGGCGCTGTAGACGGGCGCGCCCTCGCCGGTCCAGTAGTGGATCTCGGACGACGGGCCGCAGGGGCCGGTGTCGCCCATCGACCAGAAGTTGTCCTTCTTCCCGAGGCGGAAGATCCGCTCCTCGGGCAGGCCCGAGACCTCTCTCCAGATCTGCGCGGCCTCGTCGTCGGCCTCGAGGCCGTCCTCGCCGCCGAAGACGCTGACGACGAGCTTGTCCTTCTCGATGCCGAGGACCTCGTTGACGAGCTCCCAGGCGTACTTGATCGCGTCGGCCTTGAAGTAATCGCCGAACGAGAAGTTGCCGAGCATCTCGAAGAACGTGTGGTGCCGGGCGGTGAAGCCGACGTTCTCGAGGTCGTTGTGCTTGCCGCTGATGCGGATGCACTTCTGGCTCGTCGTCGCCCGCGCGTGCTCGCGGGTCTCCTTGCCGGTGAAGACGTCCTTGAACTGCACCATGCCCGCGTTGGCGAACATGAGCGTCGGGTCGTTCGGCGGAACGAGCGGGCCCGACGCGAGGCGCGCGTGACCGTGCTCGGCGAAGTAATCGAGGAAGGCGCGACGGATCTCGGACGACGACTTCATGATCGGCGGGGTCTACCGCCGCGCCTCGGTCTCGGCAACGCCCCGATCAGAAGGCAGGCGGAGGCTGGTAGGGAGCGACCTGGTTCTCGCTGAGGGTCCAGCCGGGCCCGACGGCGCCTCCGTAGAAGCTGTCGTGCTGGCGCGCGTACACGGTGTTGCGGCGGGCGACGAGCGCGCCGATCGCCGGCGCGGGGTTGAAGAGGTCGGGCGAGTCGTGGTGCATGACGTTGTCGTCGAACCAGACCCGGCCGAGGCTGTCGCCCTCCATGGTGCCGAGCATCACGCCGGTGCCGGCGAGGAGGTTGTCGGCCGCGAAGTTGAGATCGCTGGCGCCGTGGATCCGATAGTTGTGCTTGTAGGTGTTGCTGATGACGTTCGAGACCGTCGCCGAGCGGAGCACCGACACGAGCCGCACCGTCGACTCCGGGCCGGCCGAGCGGAAGACGTTGTCGTAGAGGATCAGGTCTTCGGTCTGGTAGTCGCCCGTGTCGCCGCACCACACCGAGTAGCGGCCGGCGGTGACGTCGTTGCCGACGATCGCGATGCGCTTGCCGCGGATCTCGTAGGCGGACTCGGCGCCGGAGTCGATCGTGAGGCCCTCGAGCGAGACGTCCTCCGCCATCAGCTCCGGCCGATAGCTCGCCGCCCCACCGGAGAAGTCCGCGGGGACCTCGACGCGCACCGTCGTCCAGCGCCCGCCCTCGATGCGCACGCGCTGAGTGCCCTGCGCGATGAGGAGCTGGCCGAACGACGAGCCGGCGTCGGCGACGATCTCGATGTCGCTCGCGCCGATCCAGACGTCGCCGCCCGAGAGGCCGCGGGTGAGGATGCGGGTGCCCGGCGTCGCCACCGCCGCCTCGAGCTCGGCGGCCGTGCTCACCGTGACCTCCCGCGTGACGCTCGGGCGGGTCGGCCACTGCA
>JAEZBP010000018.1 GCA_023427125.1 Pseudomonadota bacterium
TCGCTGCGCGGCGTAGCCCTCCGCGGCGTCGGCGTCGGCGAAGCAGCCCTTGCCCGAGTCGACCCCGTAGCCCGGCCGGCCCTCGTCGCGCTCGCCGGCGGAGAGGGCGAGCTCCCAGCGGGCCACCTTCGCGCGGCCGAAGCGAACGGAGGCGAGCGCGACGTCACCCTCGAGCAAGCCGAGCGTGACGGGGTAGCGCCCCTCGGGCACAGCGCGCGTGAAGGGGCGCGCGCTCGTCTCCAGGGAGACCAGCGGATCGCACGCGATCACCCGGCCGGAGGGCAGCGCGATCCGTCCGGCGGCGAGCTCCTCGAGGGGGAGCTCGCCGGTGATCCAGCGATCGAGCCATGCGGGGGCGGAGAGGGGCATCGGGCCCCGATCCTACGACACGCGCGCGCGCCGGCCAGACGAACCCGACAAGGGGTATCATGCCGTCGTGGCCAGGCGTCAGAGGAGCGCGGGGATCCTGCCGGTCCGAGAGGTCGGCGGAGCGCTCGAGGTCTTCCTCGTGCACCCCGGCGGGCCCTTCTTCGCCAAGAAGGACGCTGGCGCGTGGAGCATCGCGAAGGGCGCGATCGACGAGGGCGAGGACCCGCTCGAGGCCGCCAAGCGCGAGCTCGTCGAGGAGACGGGCGTCGTCCTGCCTCCGGGGCCTTATGTCTCGCTGGGGCAGGTGAAGCAGCGAAACGGGAAGCTCGTGGACGGCTGGGCGGTGGCCGCCGACTTCGACGCCGACGCGGTGCTGAGCAACAGCTTCGAGCTCGAGTGGCCGCCGCGCTCGGGCCTCGTGAGGTCCTTCCCCGAGATCGATCGCGCCGCCTGGCTCGATCTCGAGCAGGCGGCCGAGAAGATCCTCGCCGCGCAGCGGCCCTTCTTGGAGCGCGCGCTCGCCCTGCGCGCGCAGATCTTCGGGCGGGCGGGCGAGTGAGGAGTGCATGATGCGCGTGATGGAGGTCGTCGTCCGCCACCGTGACGAGGGCATCGCGATCGGGACGTGCGGATGCGTCGTGATCTTCGCCTGGCGAGGCGACGCGACGCTCGAGCGCATCCTGGCCGGCGACGCCATCCTCCGCGCGCACGCCGAGGTGTGTCCGGCGATCGCGTTCCTCCACGTCATCGAGGACGGCGTCGAGCCGCCCGATGGCGAGGCCTTGCGGACGATCGGCGTGACGCTCGACGAGCTCCACCCTCGGGTGGTCGCCGTCGCGTCGGTGTTCGAGGGCGGCTCGTCCTGGCTGGCGATGGTGCTCGACGCTACCGCGGCCGTGGGCGCTGCCCTGCGCGGGCGGGTCCCGCAGAAGCACGCCGTCGATCGGGCAGAGGCATGCCTCTGGGTGCAGCGGCGCTGCGAGGCGGCGGGCGCGCCCGAGACGCCGACACGCGACGAGCTGCTCCGGGCGCTCGACGTCGTCCAGCGCGCCGTCGAGCCGTGACGAGCGCGCTCGCGCTATCCTCCGAGGCATGTCGGTGAGCGGAGAGACGATCGAGCCCCTGCGGAACGAGGAGCTCGCGGCCCTGCCGGTCTTCCCGCTCCCGCGGGTGGTGTTCTTCCCGGGCAGCGCGCTGCCGCTCCATCTCTTCGAGCCGCGCTACCGCGCGATGATGGAGGACTGCATCTCGGTCGGGCCCCGCGCGATGGCTGTCGCGCTGCTCGCGCCGGGGTGGGAGAGCGACTACGAGGGGCGGCCGCCGATCCACACCGTCGCGGGCGCCGGCCGTATCGTCGAGCTCCAGCGCCACCCCGACGGCCGCTTCGATCTCGTGCTCCACGGTCTCTCACGGGTGCAGCTCGAGGAGCTGCCGGAGGAGGGTCGCCTCTATCGCCGCGCGCGCGCCACGCCCGTCTTCGATCGAAACCCGCACCCGGACGCCGCGGAGCGGCTCGTGCCCGACGTGCTCGGCGCCGCGTCGTCGATCGCGGCGTTCGTCCGGCAGAAGCACCCGAGCTTCGAGCTCGGCGTCGATCTGCCCATGCCGCCGGGGGCCATCGCCGATCGGCTCGCCGATCGCCTCGTCGCCGATCTCCCGCGCCGGCAGGCGCTGCTCGAGCAGGCTGACGTGAAGGTCCGCCTCGCCCTCCTGCACGACGCGCTGCTCGAGACGCTCGCGACGATCCGCCCGCCGAGCGGCCGCTTGCATTGATGTGCAGCAGGTCCGTCGACCACGCGCGCATCGATACCCGTCAGCTCGGCTCTTCGGCGACGAAGAGCTCCTCGACGCGCTGGCGGCGGCGGATGGTGCGGGCGCGGCCGTCCTCGACCATCACCTCGGCGGCGAAGGGGCGCGAGTTGTAGTTGCTCGCCATCGACATGCCGTAGGCGCCGGCGCCGCGCAGGAGCAGGAGATCGCCGCGCTCGAGCGCGGGCAGCGGGCGATCGATCGCAAAGAAGTCGCCGGTCTCACAGACCGGGCCCACGAGATCCGCGGGCGTCGGCGTCTCGCTCGAGGCGCGCACCGGCATCACGGCGTGGTAGGCGTCGTAGAGCGCAGGCCGGATCAGCTCGGTCATCGCCGCGTCGACGATCACGAAGCGCTTCTTGGCCCCATGCGCGACGTCGCTGTGCTTCACGAAGATGACGCGGGTGAGCAGGCCGCCCGCGTCGCCGACGAGCGCGCGCCCGGGCTCCACCACGAGATCCACCTCGAGCTCGCCCGCGCCGCCTCGCGCCAGGCCCGCCTCGATCGCGCGGCCGAACGCGCGCCAAGGCGGCGGGAGGCGATCCTCGTCGCCGTAGCGGATCGGCCAGCCGCCGCCGACGTCGATCGTCCGAATGGGCGCGCCGGCCTTCGCGCACTCGACGGCGAAGGCCGCGAGGATCGCCACCGCGTCGGCCATCGGCGCCGAGGAGCCGAGCTGCGAGCCGATGTGGCACGCGACGCCCTCGAGCTTGAGGTGCGGGCTCGACACGAGCCGCGGCAAGAGCGGGCGCGCCGCGTCGAGCTCGAGGCCGAACTTCGTCCCGTGGATGCCGGTCGCGATGTAGGGGTGGGTCTCCGCGTCGACGTTCGGGTTCACGCGGAGCGCGATCGGCGCCTTCTTGCCGAGCGCGCGTGCGACGGCCTCGATCGCGTCGAGCTCGGGGACGCTCTCGACGTGAATGGCGCGGATGCCCGCCTCGAGCGCGGCGCGCAGCTCCTCGTCGGTCTTGCCGACGCCGCTGAAGACGATCTTCGAGGGATCGATGCCGGCGCGCAGCGCCCGCACGAGCTCGCCGCCCGAGACGATGTCCGCGCCGCAGCCGCGCGCCGCGAGGCGCCGCAGGATGGCGAGGCTCCCGTTCGCTTTGATCGCGTAGGCCACGAGGCAGGGCCGTCCGACCGCGGCGAGGAGGGCGTCGTAGGCCTCGTCGATCGCGGCGGCCGAGTAGACGAAGGCCGGGGTCCCGACCTCCTGCGCGATCGCGGCGAGCGCGACTCCATCGCAGCTCAGCGCGCCGTCCTGGTAGGTCCAGTGCGCGCTCTCGGGGATGTCGCGCCGCGATCCGCGCTCCATCCTCAGCCTCCTCCGAGGTCGACGCCGCGGGCGCGGAGGCGCGCCGAGAGCGCGTCGATCTCCTCGCTCACGCGGGCCCGCGCCGGGCCGCCGACGAGGGCGCGCCGCTCGATCGCGGTCTCCGGATCGAGCGCGGAATAGAGGCTCGCGTCGAAGCTCGCGTGCTCTTCCTGGAGCTCCTCGAGCGTGAGCTCGGGCAGCGTGATCCCCCGGTCGGCGCAGCGCTTCACGAGCCGGCCGGTGACGTGGTGCGCCTCGCGGAAGGGGACGCCGCGGGCCGCGAGCCAGTCGGCGACCTCGGTCGCGTCGACGAAGCCGCGGACGAGCGCCGCGCGCATCGCCTCGGCGTCGAAGCGGGCGCTGTCGATGCAGCCCGCCAAGACGTCGAGCGAGTCGTTCACCGTGTCGAAGGCGTCGAAGACCGGCGGCTTGTCCTCCTGCATGTCGCGGTTGTAGGCGAGGGGTAGCGCCTTCATCAGCATCATCAGGCTCACGAGGTGGCCGACCACGCGCCCCGTCTTGCCGCGCACCAGCTCGGCCATGTCGGGGTTCTTCTTCTGCGGCATGATCGAGCTGCCGGTCGTGAACGCGTCGCTCATCTCGACGAACGCGAACTCCTGCGTGCTCCAGAGCACGAGCTCCTCGGCGATGCGCGAGAGGTGCACCGCCGCGATGCTGAGGGCCGAGACGGTCTCGAGCAGGAAGTCGCGATCGCCGACCGCGTCGAGCGAGTTGTGCGTCGGCCCGTCGAAGCCGAGCGCGCGCGCGACCGCCTCGCGATCGAGCGGGAACGTCGTGCCGGCGAGCGCGGCCGAGCCGAGCGGGCACTCGTTGAGGCGGGCGCGCGCGTCGATCAGGCGGCCCCGATCGCGCTCGAGCATGGCGGCCCACGCGAGCACGTGGTGGCTGAGGCGCACCGGCTGCGCGCGCTGCAGGTGCGTGTAGCCGGGGAGCACGTGATCCATCAGCTCGGGCGCGCGCCGCGCGATCACGGCGAGGAGCCGATCGATGCGCCCGGCGGTGTCGTCGATCGCCTCGCGCGTCCAGAGGCGCATGTCGGTCGCGACCTGATCGTTGCGGCTGCGGCCGGTGTGGAGCCGCCCGCCGGCCTCGCCGATGCGCTCGGTGAGGAGCGCCTCCACGTTCATGTGGACGTCCTCGCGCGCCGGGTTCCAGTGCATCTCGCCGCGCTCGATCTCGCCGGCGATCTCCTCGAGGCCGCGCACGATCGAGGTCGCGTCGGACTCCGAGAGGACGCCTCGCTGGGCGAGCATGCGAGCGTGCGCGATCGAGCCGCGCACGTCGACGAGCCCGAGCCGCTTGTCGAAGCCGACGCTCGCGCTGAAGCGCGCGGCGAGCGCGTCGAGCTCCTGCTCGAACCGACCTCCCCAGGCCTTCTCGCTCATGTCTTCTCTGCCTCGTCCGGTGTGCGAAGGGGCCGGAACCTACGCGAAACCCGAAGCAGGTCAACCCCGCCGCCACGGCCGCTACATGACGGGTCGCGATTCGGCGACACCAGGAGTGAACAGCTCCCTTCCGTTCGCCCTGAGCGGGCAGCCGCAGGCTCGGCGTCCTTCGACTGCGGCTCGCTGCGCGAGCCGCGCTCAGGACGAACGGTGCAGGAAGGCCCATCGCACGATCGCCTGGGCCACCTAGCGCACGAGGAGCTCCGCGGCGGCGAGCGTCCGCGCGAGCGCCTCGCGGAGGTCGTCCTCGCGTTGATGCGGATAGATGCGGCGATCCGCGGCCAAGCCGACCGCGTCGATCCCGAAGTGGCGTGCGATCGCGAGCGCGCGCGGCAGGTGGAAGCGCTGCGTGCAGACGATCGCGCGATCGACGCCGGATCGCGACGCGTTCTCGAACGTGGACCACGTGCGCAGACCACGTGCGTCGCGCTGCACGTGCGCTTCGGGAACACCGTGCGCGACCAGCCATCGCGCCATGACTCCGTCCTGATCGACAGCGCCGTCGCCGCTGACGAGCACGGAGCGCACCTTGCCGGCGCGGTACGCGTCGAGGGCGGTCTGCAGGCGATCCCTGAGCGCGGCGGAGGGAGATCCGTCGTCGCGCACGCGCGCGCCGGGGACGATCGCGACGGCCGCGCGCGGCAGCGTGCTCGCCTGCGCGTGGATGCGATCGCGTGCGAGAGCGCCGATCCATGCGTTCGCGCCGCCGATCGACGCGGTCGCGAGCACGGCGAGCGTGAGCATGGCGACGGCCGCGCGGCGCTTCATCCGCTCGCCCACCGCGCCCCTTTGGCCGCGCGCTCGATGCGGCCGAGCCCGGGCGCGGGTGCGTGAAAGAGCACGACGTGCGCGCTCCGGTCGATCGCCCAACGAAACCAGCGCGCCCGGCTCTCGGCGAGAGCGTCGCCGTCGCGACCGAAGGGAGCGAGCGAGGGCCGCTCGATCTCGATCGGGAGATGCACGAGGTCGCCGGCGAAGAGCACCGCGCCCTCGTCGATCAGCGTGGCGACGCGATGCCCGGGTGACTCGCCGGGGGCGCGCGCGAACGACCACCCGGGAGCGATCGCGATCTCGTCGGCGGTGACGAGCTCGAGCTGACCCGCGGCCTCCACGATCGAGAGCCGCTCCTCCACGTCGGTCATCACGACGCCGTCGTAGCGCGCGCTCACCCGATCCTCGGCGCCCATGAGGTGACGGGCGCGGGGAAAACGAGCGCGGCGGCCGCGCGGCGTGTCTCGGGTGATCGCGGCGAGGTGATCGGGGTGGGCGTGGGTCAAGAGGACGACGTCGACGTCATCCTCGCGGAGGTCGAGCGCGCGCAGCACATCGTGGAGATCGTGGAACCGCACGACACCCTGCCATCGGGCTTCGTGCTCGCGACCCCAGGCCGACGCGGCGTCGTCGAGGCCAGGATCGACGATCACGACGCGGTCGGGTCCGATCGCGACGCACGCGTTGAAGGAGATCTCGACGCGATCGATCTCGCGCGCATCGACGAGGCGCGGATCCCAGAGCGCGCGCCCGAGCGGGG
>JAEZBP010000987.1 GCA_023427125.1 Pseudomonadota bacterium
GGAGGCGCATCGGGAGCCGCGCCTGGCGCCCCTCCAGATACGGACAGGGATGAAGCGCGTCGTAGACGATCAGCTCCCGTGGCCTTCGCCCGGTCCACCGCGGATGCACTTCGTAAGCATGAAGCCCGGCGCGCGGGGCACAAGGTTGGCTGGCGGCGGCTATTCGGAGACGGTGAGCTCGACGCTCGAGAGCTCGCGGCCGTCCTCGGCGCGGACGACGACGCGATAGCGCCCGGGCCGCTGCGCCGCGCTCATGCGCGCCACGGTGCGGTAGCGAGCCCGCGCGGGGACGTCGAGGCTGACGCCGCGCCGCGCGGCGCCGTCGACCGGCTCGATCGACACGCGCACGCTCGTCGCCTCGCGGCTCGGGTTCTCGAGCTGCACGACGGCGTAGATGCGGCCGTCGGCGTGGGTGAACGCGGTGGTCGGCGCCACCGCGCGGCCGCTCTCGAGCGTGGTGGCCAGCTGGATCTCGGCGACGCTGAGCTCGCCCTCCTGCGCGCGCGCCGCGGAGGACGCGAAGCCGAACAGAAGGAGCGCGGCGACGAGCAAGCGGCGAGCGGAGCGAAGCGTGTTGGCAGTCATGAGAAGACCTCCCTTTCGTGTGGAGGGCGGCCTACTCAACTCACGTGCCACTCGATCGCGCGACCGATGCCCGCCGCTCGTGTGTCCGCGGGGACGCGCCGGACGTGTCTGTGTTGGCCCGCGCGCATTCGCGCGCGCCCAGCCAACTCAGCGCAGGACGCAGGAGTAGCGCGGCGGGCCGCCGCCGCCGACGCGCGCGCAGCGCTCGGCGGCCGGGCAGTTGGCGTCGCTGGTGCACGGCATCTCGCAGTGACGGGCCACCGTGAAGGTCGACGGGTAGAGCGCGCTGCCCTCGGTGCGCGTGCTGCGCGAACGGCCGACGCAGCTCGGGTAGTCGACCTCGGCGATGGTGGCCCAGTCGTCGGTGCGCGCCAGATCGATGCCGGTGTACGTCGCGATCAGCGCGCCGCCGCAGAACACCCGCGCCGTGGCGCTCGTCGGCCCGGCGCCCGCCGACGGCTCGGCGAGCGAGTGCGAGCAGAAGTAGTGCACGCCGATCGTGTACGTGCCTGCCACCGGGCTCGCGTCGATCGTGATGTTCTCGGGACCCCAGCCGCCGGTGTCGTCGATGTCGAGCGGCGGGTTGCCGTTGACGCCCGTAGGGCCCCAGTCGGGCGTGCGGTTGCCGAAGTAGCAGTCGTCGGTCGTCCACCAGCCGCTCGGATGGCTCCGATCGCGGTTCAAGAGGTGGAGATCGACGTCGCCGTAGCGCGTGTTCCAGCTCAGCTCGACGTGCAGCACGCCGGGCGCCGTCGAGACGATGTCGGTGGTGCAGCAGGTGCGCTCGCCTTCGTCGTCCTGCACGCAGAGCTGCAGGGTGTAGCTGCCCGACGCGTCGAGACGGAAGTTGGTCGAGTGGCTCGAGGGAGTGACCGGCAACGAAGCCGAGCCGGTCGGCCGCGAGAGGACCGTCCAGGTGTAGCCGACGGTGCCGCCGTCCGGATCGGAGCCGCTGCCGGCCAGGCTGACGGTCGTGAGCACCTCGGCGCTCATCGAGCCCGGGCACATCGCGATCGGCGCCGAGGTCGGGCACACGCCGCCCTCGTCGGACATGCCGTCGCAGTCGTCGTCGCGCATGTTGCAGATCTCCGGCACGGGGCCGATCGCGCCGACGCAGCCGGCCCAGTCGCCCGACACGCAGGTCTGGGTGCCCGCCGTGCACTCGCCGGTGTTGGTGCCGCACGATCGCGTCGCGCCGGTCGTGCAGCCGCACATCTCGTCGACCGTTCCGTCGCAGTCCTCGTCGAGCACCCCGTCGCACACCTCGGTGCCGGGCGAGACGCCCCCCGTGCAGGCGCCGAAGACGCCCGCGCTGCAGGTCTGGGTGCCGGGGCTGCACACGCCGGTGCTGCTCCCGCAGCCGCGGGTCACGCCCTCGTCGATGCTCCCGTCGCAGTCGTCGTCGCGGTTGTCGCAGTCCTCGACCGCCGGCAGCGTCTCGCCGCCGCAGGCGCCCCACGCGCCCGAAGAGCACGTCTGGGTGCCGGCCTCGCACTCGCCGACGCTCGAGCCGCACGCGCGGGTCAGGCCCTCGTCGCTCGTGCCGTCGCAGTCGTTGTCGAGCCCGTCGCAGATCTCGGCGCTCGGCGCGCGGCCACCCACGCATGCCTCGAACGTGCCATCGACGCAGGTCTCGGTGCCGGTGCTGCACTCGCCGACCTCCGTCCTGCACGCCCGCGTGATGCCCTCGTCGACGCGGCCGTCGCAGTCGTCGTCGATCCCGTTGCACGACTCGGCCATCGGCTCGGTCGCGCCGATGCACTCGCCGCGGTGGCCGTCGATGCACTCCTGCGTGCCCTGCAAGCACGCGCCGATGTCGACGCCGCAGGGGATCGGCTCGCTGCCGGTGCACTCGCACCCTTCGTTGGCGGCGCCGTCACAGTCCTCGTCGACCTCCGCCTCGTCGCAGACCTCTTCAGCCGGCGCCGTGTCGCCCGTGCACTCGCCCCAGGTCCCGAACTCGAGCCCGTCGGTGCACTCCATCGTGCCGTCGGCGCACGCGCCCACGCCGCGCTGCGAGGCGATCCCGCGGAAGCACGCCGCCGTCTCGCCGGGCAGGCAGGCGCAGCCCTCGTCGATGGCGTCATCG
>JAEZBP010001008.1 GCA_023427125.1 Pseudomonadota bacterium
CCCTCGCTCTCCATCGCGGCGACGCCACGCTCGAGCTGATCGACGATCGCGAAGAGGGCCTCGTCGTCGCCGCCCGCCGCAGCGCGGAGCGCGCGCCCGGCCCGGAGGTGGATCGCGCTGCGCTCGCCCTCCGGCGTGAGCTCGTAGGCCGCTTGCTGCACGCGATCGTGCGCGAAGCGATAGGCCGGCGTGCGCGCGCGCGGATCGGTCAAGGGCAAGAGCACCCCGGCGCACACCGCGTCCCAGAGCCGGCGCGCGCTCTCGTCGACCGGCTCGCCCTCGATCGCGGCGACCACCCCCAGCTCGAAGCTCCGGCCGACCGACGCCGCGACCGCGAGCGCATCGCGGGTCGTCGGCGGCAGCCGCTCGATGGCGCCCACCAGCACGTCGACGGCGCGGGCGGGCAAGGGCAGCGCCGCGACCCGGCCGAGGTCCCAGTCCCACTTGCCGCGCAGAGCGTCGTGCACGAGCAGGCTCTGCGCGTGGAACGAAGAGAGGACGCTCCTGACGAGCAAGGGCACACCGGCGCTGTGGCGGTGCACGAGCTCCGCCAGCGGCCTCGCGCGCTCCGGATCGGCGCCGAGCGTGTCAGCGACGTAGCTCGTGACCGCGTCGCGCGAGAGCGGCGAGAGCGAGAGCCGGCTGACCCGCGCCTGGGCGTCGAGCGCGGGCTCGATGAGGAGCGGCCCCGGCCGGCAGGCGACCACGAGCAGGACGTGCGAGGCGGTGGCGTCGGTCGCGATCGCGCGGAGGACCTCGAGCGACGCCGAGTCGGCCCACTGAGCGTCGTCGATCAGCAGGATGAGCGGCGACTCGGGCTCGGCCACCGCGCGGGCGAGGCCCACGAACGTATGGAGGAAGCGCTGGGCGCTCTCGGCGGGGCGCGCCGGCGCGACGGGCGGGGTCGGACCGAGGATCCCGGTGAGCGGAGGCAGGATCTCGGCGAGCACCGCGGCGTTCGGCCCGAGCTCGAGCGCGATCCGCTGCTTGCGCGGCGAGGAGAGCTCGGGCGGCTCGTGGGCGATGGCCGCGAGCCGCGCGCCGAACGCGGCGCGCAGGGCGCCGTAGGGGGCGTCCCCCGGCGCGCCGAACTGCCCGCGCAGCACCGGCCCGCCGACCTGCTCCGCGAAGGCATCGAGGAGCCGGCTCTTGCCCATGCCCGGCTGGCCGACGATTGTCACGAGCTCGCGCGCTCCCGCGCGCACCCGGTGGAGCGCGTCGCAGAGCGCCTCGAGCTCGGCGTCGCGCCCGTAGAGCCGCTCGGGCAGCGCGAGCACGCTCGCCCGGTCGAGCGACCCGAGCTCGAAGGGCTCGATGCTCCGGTGCGCGTACCACCTCGTGCGAGCGGTCCGCAGATCCTCGGCGAGCGCGCCGGCGCTCTGGTAGCGATGCTCGGGGAGCTTCGCGAGGAGCCGATCGACGATGGCCGAGACCACCTCCGGCACCTCCGGGTTGACGGTGGACGCCGAGGCCGGGACCCGCGTCAAGTGGGCTTGCACCGTCCGCGCGGGGGTCGGCTCCGAGAAGGGCACGGCGCCGGTCAGCATCGCGTAGAGCGTCGCGCCGAGGGAGTAGAGGTCGCTCCGCGCGTCGACCACCCGGTTGAGACGGCCGGTCTGCTCGGGGGAGATCGTGGCCAGCGTGCCCTCGAGCCGGTCCGGCGACGACGGTGACACCACCGTGACGACATCGGTCGCGAGGTCGAAGTCCACGAGCGTCGGCTCGTGGGGAGCGCGCATCACCACGTTCTCCGGGCAGACGTCGCGGTGCACGATGGACGCGGCGTGGACGCGCATCAGCGCCTCGGCGAGCCGAACGGCGATGTGCAGGAACGTCTCGACGGAGAGTGGCCCTCGGGCGATCACCGCGGCGAGGTCCTCGGGGCCCGCGTCCTCGAGCACGAGCAGCGGGTGGCCGTCCTCCTCGACGAGCGCGAGGGCCTTGGAGACGCCCGGCCCCTCGGCGCGGCGCAGGAGCGCATACTCGTGGCGGAGCGCCTCCGCCGCGGCGGGGATCAGCGCCCGCTTCGCCACCGCAGGCGTCCTGTCCGCGCCGAAGCGGCCGCGCGCTACCTGGAAGCGGCCACCATGATCGATCGCGCGCGCGTTCGAGAGCCCGAGCCCCGGCATTCGTGCCCGCTGCCGGACAGGACGTCACTGCCCGACGGCCGAGAGGCAGCACTCCCGATGCCAGCCGCCACCGGCGCGCGCCACGTGGGTCGCGCCCGGTCGAAAGGCCGCAGCTGAGGCGCGCGGCCCTGCGCGCGCTCCGACCGCCGGCCCGTCGCGACATCACCTCCCGCAGGGAGCGGTCCCGGCTCACTGACGGCCTCGCCGTCAATCGAGCTGCGCGAGCACCCAGTCTCCCACCGCGCGGGTCCCGAGCTCACCGCCGACGTCGCCCGTGCACTTGCGCTCGTCGATCGCGCGGCGGACCAGGCTCGTGAGCCTCTCTTCCTCGCCGGCGAAGCCGAGGAAGCTCATCATCATGCCGACCGTGAGCACCGTCGCGAGCGGGTTGGCGCGATCCTGCCCGGCGATGTCCGGCGCGCTCCCGTGGACCGGCTCGAACATGCCGATGCGCCCCGGGTGCACGTTGGCGCTCGCCGCCATCCCGAGGCCGCCCTGCAGCGCGGCGCCCAGGTCGGTGACGATGTCGCCGAAGAGGTTGCACGTGACGATCACGTCGAACTGCGCCGGATCGCGGATCAGGTTGAAGCAGAGCGCGTCGACGTACTGGTGGCGCGCCTCGACGTCGGGGTAGTCGGCGGCGACCTCGCGGAAGACGCGCAGCCAGAGCTCGTGCGCGTGCCGCATGGCGTTCGACTTGTCGGCCATGTGGAGGCGCTTCTTCGGGCGGGCGCGCGCGTGCTCGAACGCGGCGCGGACGATGCGCTCGACGCCCTTGCGGGTGTTGAGGTCCTCGCCGATCGCGATCTCGTCGGGAGTGCCGCGCTTGAACTGCCCGCCGACGCCGACGTAGCTGCCCTCGGTGTTCTCGCGGAAGACCACCACGTCGCAGTCCGAGGCGCGCTTGTCCTTGAGCGGCATGAGCCGATCGGAGAGGCAGACCATCGGCCGGATGTTGCAGTAGAGGTCGAGCCCGAAGCGCAGGCCGAAGAGGATGTCGCGCGCATGCTCGAGGCCCGGCACTCGGGGATCGCCGAGCGCGCCGAGCAGGACGGCATCGCAGCTCTCCGAGATGACGCGCTGATCCTCGACGGGGAAGGTCGCCCCGTCGCGAAGATAGCGGTCGGCGCCGAGATCGAAGCGCACGAGCTCGAGCGGATAGCCGCGCCGCTCCCGGAGGTGCTCGAGGATGCGCACCCCGATGGGCACGACCTCCTTGCCGATGCCGTCCCCCTCGATGATCGCGATGCGCTTCGGGCTCATGGCGGGGGCGACCCTATCACGGCCCCGCCTCGCCATGCCCCGGATCCCGCGCGATCGCCTCACGATCCACGGCCGGATCCCCCAGAAAATTCGGCGCTCGCGCAAGCACGCAGAACCGGGGGGTGTGCGAGCGCGGAGCGCGAGCCGGGGAGCGGAGCCCCCCCAGAAGAAATGCCTTCTTGACACCCGCACGAGAGCACGCGAGCTTTTCGCTCGATGGCCGCGACGTGCTTGCCCTCTGCCCCACCGAGGCTGCGTACTCGAGAGCTGGGTCTTCGCGAGCTAGGCACGCCATGAACATCATCGCGGCAGGAATGTCCGACGTCGGACAGCAGCGGGAGCACAACGAGGACAGCTTCTGCATCCTGCCGGAGTACGACCTCTTCATCGTCGCCGACGGCATGGGCGGCCACCGCGCGGGCGACGTCGCCAGCAAGATGGCCACGCACACCATCGCCTCGTTCTTCCAGGCGACCTCGAAGGAAGACGCCACCTGGCCCTTCCACTTCGATCCGCACCTCTCCGTCGAGGAGAACCGGCTCATCACCGGGATCAAGGTGGCCAACAAGCGCATCTTCGAGGCCTCCTCGCGCTTCCGCGAGGTGCACGGGATGGGCACCACGGTGGTCGGCGCGCTCTTCTCGAAGGAGCGCGGCCGCATGTACCTCGCGCACGTCGGCGACAGCCGCGCGTACCGGGTGCGCAAGGGCGAGATCACCCAGCTCACGCGGGACCACTCGCTCCTGAACGACTACCTCCTCGTCATGCCGGACATGACGCAGGAGCAGCGCGACGAGCTGCCGAAGAACGTCATCACGCGCGCGCTCGGGATGCAGGACTCGGTCGTCGTCGACCTCGTGCCGGAGACCCCGCAGGCCGACGACATGTACGTGCTGTGCTCGGACGGGCTGAGCGGGATGATCACCGACGAGGTGATCTGCCAGCTCGTGACCGACGCCGCCGGCGACGTGCACGCGGCGGCCCGGGCGCTGATCGAGCAGGCCAACGCGAACGGCGGCGAGGACAACATCACCGTCGTGATCCTCAAGGTCGCCGCCGGCGAGTGAAGCTGGCCCGCGCGCGCTTCCCTTGGTAGAAGGCGGCCCGTGGCCACCTCCTTCACCGTCCGCAACGTCTTCAACACCGACGTCGACACGTACTGGGACCGGATCTTCTTCGACTCCGAGTACAACGAGCGGACCTACCGCGAGGCGCTCGGCTTCAAGAGCTTCGCGCTGCTCGAGCAGACGGGAGGCCCGGGCGAGAAGCGCACGCGCACGATGCGGACCGAGCCCGCCGCGGACGCGCCGGCCGTCGTCCGCAAGCTGATCGGCGACTCCTTCAACTACACCGAGCGCGGCAGCTACGATCCGGCCACGCGGATCTGGACGTACACCATCACGACGAGCGGGATGGCCGACAAGGTCAAGATCAACGGCCGGCTCTGGGCGGAGCCCAAGGGCGAGAGGTCGATCGAGCGCGTCGCCGAGATCAACATCGAGGTGAAGATCTTCGGCGTCGGCGGCGCGATCGAGTCGTTCATCGAGAAGACGACCCGCGACAGCTACGTGAAGGCCACCAACTTCACGAACCGCTTCATCGCCGAGAAGGGGCTCTGAGCCTCAGGAGACCGATCATGAAGAAGCCCTCCGCCAACCAAGACGCCAACACGCTCGACCTGGTGCTGCTCCTCTCGATGCCGGTGATCACCGCGATCCTGGTGGCGATCATCTGGTACCTCGGCGCCGAGTCCGGCGCGCTCGCGAGCTGAGCTACCCGAGCACGTCGTCGAAGAAGCGGGTCATCTCGAGCCACGAGCGCCGGTCGGCGTCCGCGTCGTACACCGTGCCGAACCCCGGATCGTTCGCCTTCGGGTTGGTGAACGCGTGCATCACGCCGGGGTAGGCGTGGAGCTGCCACTCGGCGCCGATCCGCTTCATCTCTTCGGCGAACGCGCCCACGTCGGAGGGCGGCGCCATCGGGTCGTCCTGCCCGTGCAGGACCAGGATGCGCGCGCGCACCGGCCCCTCGAGCGGCTCGCCGATCTTCAAGAGGCCGTGGAAGCTCACCACGCCGCGCAGCGCGAGGCCCATCCGCGCCGCGAGGATCGCGGCGAGGCCGCCGAAGCAGAAGCCGATCGCGCCCATGCGCCCGGGATCCACCCCATCGAGCGTCCGCACCGCCTGGTAGGCGGCCGCGAGCTGACGCCGGAAGAGCGGCGGATCGCCGACGAGCTCCATCATCAGCGCCTGGCTCGACGCGCGATCGGTGCCGCGCCTGCCGACCCCATAGAGATCGATCGCCGCGCCGACGTAGCCGAGCTCGGCGAGCTTCTGCGCCTTCTCCTCCGCGAGCGCGTCGCGCCCGCCGTACGCGTGACAGACGAGGACCGCCGGGTGCGGTCCCACGCCCTCCGGGCGAGCGACGAGCGCGTCGAAGACGTCGTCACCCTCGCGGTACGGAACGAGCTCGGCGGTCATGACCACGCTCTATGCGGGATCGCCGCGCTCGAGGTCAACGGGCGCTCATCGGCCGGCGGGGCGGCCGCCCTTGCGGGGATCGCTCGCGGCGCGGATCACGACGCGCCCGCCCTCGCGGTCGATGCGGATCACCTGCACGTTGGCGGAGTGGCCGATCTCGCGCAGCACGTGGCCGCGGGCCTCGAGCTGGGCGCGGAGCGCGGGGTCGAGGCCCTCCTCGACGAAGAGCTCGGCCGGCACGCCCTGGTGGTGCACGCGGCGGCGGGCGAGCGCCTCGCTCGGGGTGTCGCCGAAGAGGACGCTGAAGAGCGCGACCTGCTCGGTGGCCGTGATGATGCGGCTGCCGCCCGCCGCGCCGAGGCAGAGGAGAGGATCGTCGCCGCGGAAGACGATCGTCGGCGACATGCTCGAGACCGGCCGGCGGCCGGGGCCCGGCAGGTTCGGCGCGCCGCCGACCAGGCCGAAGGCGTTGGGCTGGCCGACCTCGCGCGCGAAGTCGTCCATCTCGTCGTTCATCACGATCCCCGCCGCCGTGAAGCGCGCGCCGAAGGAGAGGTTCACCGTGGTCGTGATCGAGGCGACGTTGCCCTCCGCGTCGACCACGCAGAGGTGCGAGGTGCCGGCGTCTCCGCCCGGGATCGCGGGGCGGACCTCGCGATCGGGAAGCGGCAGATCGTAGCGATCGGTGTGGAGGGCGAGCGACGGGTGGAAGACCGCGCCTCGCTGCGCCGCGCGCGCCGGCGAGAGCAGCGAGGCGGTCGGGACGTCGACGTGATCCGGATCGCCGAGGTAGAGGTGGCGGTCGGTGTAGGGGCCCTTCCAGCTCTCGGCGAGCGCGTGGCGCAGGTGCGGGCTGTCGGCGCCGCGATAGCGGGCGGGCAGCCAGCGCTCGAGCAAGGCGAGCGAGGCCAGCAGCGTGACGCCCCCCGCGCTCGGCGGCGGAGAGCTGGCCCACCGATGACCGAAGCGCTCCTGCACGAGCGGCTCGCGGACGGCGACCTCATAGGCCGCGAGATCCTCGGCGGTCAGGATGCCGCCCTGCGAGCGGACCCGGCGCACGATCTCGCGGGCGATGCGCCCCCGATAGAAGGAGCCGAAGCCGCTTCGGGCGAGCTCGCGGAGGCTGCGCGCCTGCTCGGGGTTCGTGACGCGGTGGCCGGCCGGCAGCGTCTCGGCGCCGGGAGGGAACCAGCGGCCGAGCACCGGATCGGTCCGGATGGCGGCGCCCGCCCAGCCCGAGCTGCCCGCGACGTCCTCCGAGATCGCGAAGCCCTCCGAGGCGTGGCGGATCGCCGGCGCGACGATCTGCTCGCGGGTGACCCGCCCCGAGCCGAAGCGCGTGAGCAGCGCGTCGATGCCGGCCGGCTCACCCGGCACCGCGACGGCGAGGCCGCCCTGGCGGGATCGATTGGCGGCGGTGCGATCGTCGTCGCCCTCGCGCCGCGCGAACATCGTCGGCGTCGCCGCGGCGGGCGCGCGCTCGCGGAAGTCGAGGTAGTGCAGCGAGCGGTCGCTCGCCCGGTAGTAGAG
>JAEZBP010001013.1 GCA_023427125.1 Pseudomonadota bacterium
CCTCCACGTAGCGGCGGACCCGCGCGTTGGCCTCGTCGGCGCCGACGATCCGCGCGACGCGCCCCCGGCCCATCCCGCGCAGGAACGCGCAGCCGACCGCGTGCCTGCGCGACCACGGCCCGTCGAAGGTGTCGTCGATCACCGAGCGCGCCCACGCGAAGTACGGATCGATGTCGTTCGCGAGCCCGATCATCCGCGTGATGTTCGCGCCCGGCGGCCGCTGCGCGATCTCGCCGATCGCGACCGAGCCGTCGGTGCGGCGGAACCACTCCATGTGGGTGAAGCCGTGGCGCAGGCCGAGCACCTCGATCGCGCGCACGCCGACCTTCTTCACGTCGGCGTACTCCGCCCCGTCGATCTCGCGCGGCAGCACGCAGCACCACTGGATCCACGGGTTCTCGAGCACCTCGAGCGGCGTCGGCACGTAGTGGGAGATCGAGTAGGCCTCGATCGACCCGCCGATCGTGATGGTGTCGAAGCTGCCCTCCTTGCCCTGGAGGAATTCCTCGGCGAGCACCGGGTCGTCCTTGCTCGCGCGCATGCCGCTGATCGCCGCCGCGAGCTCGTCCATCGAGCGCACCCGGAAGGTCGCCTTGGCGCCCATGCCGGCCGGCGGCTTGAGCACCATCGGGAAGCCGACCTCGCGCGCGAACGCCTCGCCGTGGCTCCGGTTGGCGAGCAGGCGGTGGCGCGCGACCGGCAGCCCCGCTGCCCGCAGGCGATCCTTCATGCGCGCCTTGTCGCGGAAGAGATCGGCGGTGTCCGGATCGGTGCCCGGCACGCCGAAGTGCGCGCGCGCCATCGCGAGCTGCACCTGGAGCGGCTCGAGGATCCCGACGATGCGGTGGGGCTGCCCGTGCCGCTTTCGCAGCACGCCGATCGCGTCGATCAGATCGCGCGCCGAGAGGCCGTCGGTGACCCGCACCACGTCGTGGAAGAGGTCCTTGTCCTTTCCCTTCGGCGCCTCGACGCAGCCGCCGAGGAGCAACACGTTCGGGAGCTTCGCCGCGGCGCGCGCGAAGCGGAGGGTGGCCTCGAGGGGGAAGGGCGCGGCAAAGACGACGGGACGCATGCGTTGATGGCGATGCTATCCCAGCCCCCCGGCGCTCTGATAGCCGTAAGCGCTCCGATGCTCGCGAGGGACGGCTTCCCAGGCGACGTTGATCGGGGCTTACGTCCGCACTCGGCCTCGTTACGTACGTCGAGTACGCGCCTCGACACTCGCTTGCGGGCGCACTCCCGCTGAACGCCGCCTGGGAAGCCGCATGCTGGTTGGCGTGTACCGTTTCCTGATAGCGTTCGCTCACCCATGCGCGTCGTATTCCTCTCCCCGACCTATCCCCCCGAGATGCAGCAGTACACGCGCGGCCTGGCGGAGGTCGGCGCGGAGGTGCTCGGCGTCGGGGACACGCCCCGCGAGGCGCTGTCGCCGAAGCTCAAGCCCTACCTCGCCGACTACCTGCAGGTCCCGCGCATCATGGACGAGGATGACGTCATCGAGCGGGTCAGCGCGTGGCTGCGCGGCCGCTCGGTCGATCACGTCTACTCGAACTGGGAACCGCTCGTGATCCTGGCGGCCCGCATGCGCGAGCGCTGGGGCATCCCGGGGATGAGCGTCGACACCGTGCGCGGCTTCCGCGACAAGCAGCTGATGAAGGAGCGCGTCGCCGCCGCCGGGCTGCGCGTGCCGCGCTCGGCGCGGGTGACCAACTCGAAGGAGGCGTGGGCCGCCGCCGAGCGGATCGGCTACCCCCTCGTCTTCAAGCCGATCGCCGGCGCCGGGAGCGCCGACACCTTCCGGGTGGAGGACGCGAAGCAGCTCGCCGAGGTACTGGTGCGCACGCAGCGCGTCGTCGAGGCGAGCGTCGAGGAGTACGTGATGGGCGAGGAGCACACGTACGACACGGTCTGCGTCGACGGCGCCCCCGTGTACGAGAACGTCGCGCAGTACCTCCCGAAGCCGCTCGAGGCGCGCAGCGAGGAGTGGATCAGCCCGGTCGTCATCACGGTGAAGGACCTCTCGACGCCGAAGATGCGCGCGGGCATCGAGCTCGGCCGCGGCGTGATGAAGGCGCTCGGCATGGGCACCGGCTTCACCCACATGGAGTGGTTCTACACGCCGAAGGGCGAGGCGGTCTTCGGCGAGATCGGCTGCCGCCCCGGCGGCGCGCGCATCGTCGATCAGATGAACTACACGAGCGACATCGATCTCTTCCGCGAGTGGGCGCGCGTCGCCTGCTGGAAGAGCTTCGAGGCGGACGCGACCCGCAAGTACTGCTGCGGGATCATCTTCAAGCGCGCCAAGGGCCGCGGCCGGATCACGCGGATCGAGGGGCTCGAGGGCTACATGCGCCGCTACGGCAAGTGGGTCGTCGAGGACGAGCTCTCCCGGCCCGGCACCCCGCGGCGCGACTGGACCCAGACGCTGCTCAGCGACGGCTGGCTGATGATCCGCCACCGCGACTGGGACGCGGCCCGCGAGATCTCCTTCGCGGCCGCGACCGACATCACGCTCTACGCGCAGTGAGGCGCCTCGCGCTCGGGCTCGCCCTCGTTCTGCTCGCGCCCTCGCTCGCGCACGCGGAGGGGACCGGGCCGCCGGGCTTCCCCTGCGTCGGGCGCTGGCAGGGCCTCGGACAGAACAGCGGCTCGGCGAACCGATGGACCATCGACATGGTGGTCACGCCGCCGAGCGCCGACGGGCCACCGCCCCGGCCGAGCGAGCCGTCTCCGCCCCGACCCGTCGTGATCGCGACCGACGATGGCGAGGAGGGAAGCGCGCGCGTCCGCTTCGCCGGCTGCGGCTGCTCCGCGGCCGGCACCCGCGCGTCGCCCCCTGGCTCCTCGTGATCCCCGTGCTGCTCGCGCTCAATCCATGGCGATCGCGGCGGGGATCGCGACCGTGCGCAGCTCGGTGCGCGTCCCCGGATCGAAGAAGGTGATCGCCGAGCCGTCGCGCGTGCCGAGCACGAGCTGGTCGCGCGAGCGCAGCGCGTTGATGCGCGCGACCGGCGACGAGAGCGGGACGCGCTCGAGCAGCGCGCTCATCAGATCGAGCCGGTGGAGGGCCGCGCCGTCGACGAGCCAGAGCTCCGCGTGGCCGGGGCGGCTCACGAATTCGTTGAGGCCGACGCCCTCGCCGGCGACCCGCGTCATCGTGCCGGCGTCGAGGTCGTAGAGGACCAGCTGCTCGCCGCCGCCGACCGCGGCGACGACGACCCAGCTGCCCTCGCGCGTCACGAAGAAGCTCGGCAGGCCGTCGAGCGGCAGCTCGAGCGCCTCGGTGGCGAGCGTCATCAGATCGACGGTGAGGATCTGCGCGTCGACTGAGGTTTCCATCCCTTCCTCGTCGAGCACGTCGACGTAGCGGTACGAGACGATGGTGGAGCCGTCGGGCGTGAACCCCACCGGTCCGAACGCGTTCTCCACGCGGCGCAGCGCGCCGCTCGCGAGATCCACCACGAGCAGATCGGCGTGCCAGCCGTCGCCGTCGATCGAGAAGCCCTCCGACGCGGGATCCTCGGGGCGGTACGCGCGCACCGGGAAGACGGCCGAGCGGTCTTCCGGGTCGACGCCGACCCAGCTGAACGAGAACGCGCCGTCGAGCGTCACGCCGTCGACGCGCACGTCGACGATCGGAGCGGCGAACACTCCGCCGGCCGTCGGGAAGCCGCCGGCCGCGAGGCTCTCGACGTCCCAGGCCAAGAAGCGCATCCGCGCCGTCGCCGGGTCGGGCGCCTGAAGCCCCCACGAGCGCTCGTAGTCCACCATCGCCACCAGCACGTCGCGCTCGTTCGCCCACATCGCCTCGAGCCACATCCCGTCGTGGGGGATCTCCACGATGTCGTAGGTGGTGGTGTCGATGATGTGGATCGGCGCGGCGCCTTCGGTGTTGTCGGCGACCGCGATGAAGCGGCCCGAGGGCGAGAGCCGGGTGCCGTGGTAGCGCGCGTCGGTCGCGATCTCGCGGAGCACCGCGCCGGTCGACGGGTCGAGCACCCGCAGCAGATCCTGGCCGTCGCGCTCGGCCATCAAGAGCACCTGATCGCGCGGAAAGAGCATCCGCAGGTCGTCGAGATCGCTCACGTCGGCGAGCATGCGGGCGCCGCCGTCCGGGCTCACTTGATAGAGGTGCTTGAACGTCTCGCTCCACTCGTCGCCGTCGCTGTCCTCGTGCGTCACCACGGTCCGGCGCAGCACGTAGACCCTCTCGGTCACGGGATCGACGGCGATCGAGCCGTCCTCCAGGTACGTGTCGCGGCCGGGCGCGTTCTCGCCGAGCGTCATGCCGGTGCAGCCGGTGGAGAGCGGCGCCGAGGCGCCGAGGGAGAGAACGAAGAGGAGCGTAAGCAGTCGTCGCATGAGTAAGCCTCCGCGGCGCCCTCCATCACGGAGCGTGCCGGCCGCTCGCGGGGCTCGAGGAGGACGTGGCGCGCGCCGTCTCTGTGGCTCTGCGTGAAGCCCGCTCACAGCTCGCTCGAAGCTGACTCACTCTGTGCCAGGCGAGCCTGCGACGGCCTCTCCGCGGCGGGTGAGCCGACGCCGCGACCCGCCGCGCACGTTCACAAGCCTCATGTCGCGTGATACATGACGCTACACCCTTCGTTATCCGTTGGAGACTTCATGGAACGCCTCCTCCGCCTTGGCTCTGCGTTGATTGTGTGCCTCGCCGCTGTGGCCTGTGGCGGCCCCACGACCCCGACCGACGCGGGCGTCGATGGCTCGGGGCCGAACCCGTGCGAGGGCGCCGCCGACGGCGACGCGTGCGGCAGCGGGCTGATCTGCCTGTCCTCGGCCTGCGTCGCGAGCACCTGCGGTGACGGCTACGTCGACGAGGCCGGCGGCGAGGCGTGCGAGGACGGAAACGACATCGCCTTCGACGGCTGCGAGCCGGGGACCTGCACGTTCACGTGCGACGACGACACCGTGTGCGACGACGGCGAGGACTGCACCGGCGCGGAGCGCTGCAACGAGGCTCACGCATGCGAGCTCGGGACCTCGCTCGCGGCCGGGGCCGAGTGCACGCAGTCGGGCGGCGCCTCCGGCGTGTGCAGGGCCGACCAGTGCGTGGC
>JAEZBP010000012.1 GCA_023427125.1 Pseudomonadota bacterium
CGTGAATAGCGCGGTCCGGCGCTGGGTCGATCCCCGCCGAGACCCAGAGACGGGGCGATGAGAGGAGAACGCGATGAAGATCCGCATGATCATCTCCGTCCTCGTGGCTGCGTTCGCGCTGGCCGCAGCGCCCGTGGGCTCGGGCCAGGCCCAGGAGAGCACGCCCGTCACGGCGCGCCGCCTCGCCGCCGAGGTCCAGGCCTTCTACGACCAGACCAGCACGGTGCGGACCGCCTTCAGCCAGTCGCACTACGACCGCATCTACCGCCGCACCACGCGCTCACGCGGCGTCCTCACCATCGCGCGCCCCGGCAAGCTGCGCTTCGACTACCTCGGTGGCGACGGCAAGGTCGTCGTCAGCGACGGCAGCATGCTGACCATCTACGAGCCCGGCGACGACGGCGACCCGGGGCAGTACGCCCGCACGGCGGTCCGTGAGGACCTCTCGTCGGCCCTCGGCTTCTTGACCGGGCAGGCGCGCCTCGATCGCGACTTCCGCTTCCGGCTGCGCGACGCGTCGGACTTCGGCTGGAGCGGTCACGTCCTCGAGCTGCGCCCCCTGCGCGAGGAGCCGGGCTACGACCGGATGTTCCTCTTCGTCGACGCCGACCAGGCGGGCGTCGTGCGCCGCGTGATCGTCCAGGACCACGCGGGCAACCTCAACCGCTTCGACTTCCAGCGCACGGAGTTCAACCCCGCGGTCCCCGCCGCGCGCTTCGCCTTCACCCCGCCGCGCGGCGCCCGCCGGATCTGAGCCTCATGGGGTCGGCGCGGGGATGTCCATCGGGCCGAAGAGGACGGGCGTGGGCGCGACCCACGGCTCGTCCTCGCCCTGGACGAGCACCCGGCGCACATCGCGCACCCTCACCGCGAGCTCCATCACGAGCTGCGGTGGGGGCGCGCCCGCGCCGGTCTGCACGCGCATGCCGATGCGCGCGCCGGTCAGCGCCGGGATCACGTCGGGGATGAAGAGCTGCGAGCGCGCATCGACCGCCGAGTGGCTCTGCGGGTGCACGATCTGGTTGGCGTTCGGCACCCCGTTGACGACCGTCGCGAGGTCCACCGCGATCTCGTCGAGGTGCTCCTCGCGGATCGTCCCGCTCCGCCGCTCACCCGCGCCGATGCGGATCGTGCGCTCCCAGCCGGAGTAGTCCGCCACGACCATGTTCTCCACGATCGTGAAGCCGGGGTTGTACTCGTGGAACTCGTTCCACCCGTTGACCGTCACGGCGACGTCGACGGTCTCTTCGGCCTCGAGGTTCGAGATCGTGTAGTCGATCTGGATCTCGAAGTCCCCGCGGCGCAGCCACGGGAGCGACGCATACGGGATCTGCATGTCGCCGATGACGCCGAGCTCCGCCTGCTCCTCGTCGGTCGGCTCGCGGAACGGGATCTCGATCCGCTGCTCCACGAGGAAGACGTCGCCGTCCTCCGACGCGAAGAAGGGCGGCGTGTCCATGTCGATCGCGAACGCCCAAGGCCCGCCGGCCTCCGGCGTGATGTAGCGGTGCTCGTCGAGGCAGCCGGTCGCGACGAGCGCGATCCCCACGGTCAGGAGCAGTCCAAGCCCACGCATCTCACACCTCCCGAACGGCGCCAGAGTAGCGCAGGGGCGCGCCGGGAAACACCCGTCTCGGGCGCGGGGTGGTAGGCTCGGTGCCGTCGTGACTCAGGACCCCTCGTCGCCGGAGCAGCGGGTGCGCGAGCTCGAGGCGCGGCTCGCGCGGTGCGAGCGCGCGCGGGCGCTCGAGGCGGTGGTCGACGGCGCGCTCGAGCAGGCGCTCCGTGAGCGCCGGCCGCTCGAGAGGGTGATGCCGCGGCTGCTCGAGCTCCTGTGCGCGCACCTCGGCGCCTCGGCGGCCGCCGTGCGCACGCTCGACGAGTCGCTCGAGGAGCGGACCTTCGCGCACGGCCAGCCGGCGGTCTCGGACGAGCTCTTCGAGCGCGCGCGCGCGAGCGCGAGGCGCATCGAGCTCGTCGACGGAGGCTGCGCGCTCGCGCACGCCCTCGACGTCGCGGGCGAGCCCTTCGGCACCGCGATCACGCTCTTCGAGTCGGCGCCGGTCTCGATCGACGAGGCGGCCGAGCTGCTCGAGGCGTTCTGCGAGAAGGTCGACAACCACCTCGCCGCGATCGCGCAGGCGCGCCGGAAGTTCGACGTCATCCGTTCGATCAGCGACGCGCTCAAGGAGCCGGTGCTCGATCGCGGCATCGAGCAGGCCTGCGAGATCCTGCGGCGGCACGTCGACTTCGAGGATCTCGTGCTCCTCTTCCGGCACGAGGACGACCTCGAGGCCGACGCCCTGCGCTACATCGTCTTTCGGGGCGGCCGGCGCGCGCATCACTCGAGCGACCCGGGCGATCCAGACACCCACGCCTTCCTGCGCGCTCAGGCCGCCGCGTTCTTGGCCGGAGACGACGCCGCGGTGCGCCAGCGCTTCGGCATCGTGCGCTGTCGCGAGGAGGTGCTCATCACCGGCGTGCGCGCTGCGAGGGTCATCGGACGGATGCTCGTCACGAGCCGCCACGGCGAGTTCCACACCTACGATCGCGAGCTGCTCGATCGCTTCGCCGACTACCTCCGGCAGCGCATCGTGGACTTCAACCGCGAGTGGAAGCAGCTCGCGCTCGTCTTCTCGAACGAGGTCTGCGAGCGGCTCCTGCGCGAGGAGAGCTACGTCGCGCGGTGGCTCACGCCTCGCGAGGCGAGCGCCGCCGTCCTCTACGGCGACATCAGCGGCTTCACGCGGATCAGCGAGCAGATCCTCCGCCGGCCCGAGGCGGTGGGCAGGCTCATCCACACGTGGGCCGACGAGGCGGTGCGCATCCTTTGGGAGACCGGCGGCGTCTTCGACAAGATGGTGGGCGACTGCGTCATCGGCATGTGGGGCCCGCCCTTCTTCGAGCACGAGCCGAGCGAGCTCTGCCGCCGCGCGCTCGAAGCCGCCACGCGCATCCGTGCGCACACCCGCTCGCTCCCGAGCCACCCGGCTCTGCCGGAGCTCGCCGGGCTCACCCTCGACGTCGCGATCGGCGTGAGCTTCTGCCCGCTCTCGGTCGGCCTCTTCGGGCCGAGCGAGGACTACACCGGCTTCAGCTCCGGCATGAACAACACCGCGCGCCTGCAGGGCGTCGCGCGCGGCGGCGAGATCCTCTGCATGGACAGCCTCGTCGAGGCGCTCGGCGCTCCCGCGCGCTTCGGCGAGCCCCGCGAGGCCGCGGTCAAGAACGTGAGCGAGCCGCTCCGCTTCCGCGCCCTCTTGGGCTGACCGTCATCCGCCTTCGTTCGTCCGATCCGACGCGCTCGTGCCTTCCTCCGGCGGGCTCTCGATGGCCGCCTTCGGCCGCAGCAGCGAGGCGGCGACCGAGGCGCCCAGGATCAGCACGATGATCGTGAGCGAGACGGCGATGGGGATCGGGTAGAGCTCCGAGAGGAGCATCTTGGCTCCCACGAAGACGAGGACCCCGGAGAGGCCGACCTTGAGGTAGTGGAACTTCTCCATCATCCCCGCGAGCGCAAAGTAGAGCGAGCGCAGGCCGAGGATCGCGAAGACGTTGGACGTGTAGACGATGAAGGGGTCGGTCGTGACCGCGAAGATGGCGGGGATCGAGTCGACCGCGAACACGAGGTCGGTGGCCTCGATGGAGACGAGGACCAGGAGGAGCGGCGTCGCGTAGCGCTTGCCGCCCTCGACGACCGTGAAGCGCGCGCCGCGGTAGTCCTCGACGGACGGGACGAGGTACCGGAACAGCCGGAAGAGCGGGTTGCGCTTGGGGTCGACGCCCTCGCCCTTCTCGAAGAAGAGCCGGATCCCGGTGACGACGAGGAACGCACCGAAGATGTAGATCATCCAGTGGAAGCGCTGGAGGAGCGCCGCGCCGAGCACGATGAACACGGCGCGCATCACGAGGGCGCCCAGGATCCCCCAGAAGAGCACGCGGTGCTGGAGCGCGGCCGGCACCGCGAAGGCGCCGAACACGACGACGAACACGAAGATGTTGTCGACCGAGAGCGCCTTCTCGATGACGTAGCCGCTCAGGAACTCGAGGGCGCGCTCGGCGCCGTAGAAGTAGTAGACGCCGGCATTGAAGACCAGCGCGAGGCCGACCCAGATCCCCGTCCAGACGAGCGCCTCCCGGACCGAGACCTTGTGCGCCTTCCGATGGAAGACACCGAGGTCCAGCGCCAGCAGCGCCAGCACGAACACGGTGAACCCCACCCAGAGGGCCGGCGAGCCGATGCTCTCCATCTCGAGCCTTCGTCAGGCCGCGAGTGAGCGCCGCGCGCTCACTCGAAGAGGTCGAACGGCGCGCTCGCGCGCGTCGGAGGAGGCGGTCTCGAGGCCAGGACACTTCATGGCCGTGTCCTTTACTGTGGCGCCTGTGTGTAGACCATTACGAAATATCGACATGGCGTGTCGGTCGTGTCGACATATGGTGCGTCGCCATGGAGGCGCTCAACTATCATCACCTGCGCTACTTCTGGGTGGTCGCGCGGGAGGGCGGCCTGGTCGCGGCCGGCAAGGTCTTGCGCCTCTCGCACCCGACGCTCAGCGCGCAGATCCACGCGCTCGAGCGCCAGCTCGGCCAGAAGCTCTTCGTGAAGCCCGGTCGAAAGCTCGTGCTCACGGACGTCGGGCGCGTCGTCTACCAGTA
>JAEZBP010000073.1 GCA_023427125.1 Pseudomonadota bacterium
CCTACGGCGGACACCACCTTCGCCGCCGCGCCCGCGATCCAGCTCGGCACCGCGGTCTTGGCCGCTGGCGACGTCAACGGCGACGGCTTCGCGGACCTCGCGATCGGCACCGCCACCGATCTGCTCATCTATCACGGCGCGCTCGGCGGCTTCGGCGCGAGCATGACGCTCGCGGCGGCCGACACGACGATCGCCGGCGTGAGCCCGAGCGCCTCGACCGTCGCGATGGCGGGCGACGTCGACCGCGACGGCTACGCGGACGTCGTGATCGCCGATCCCGCGATGGGCCGGGTCCTTTTGCACCGCGGAGGCCCGACCGGCGTCTCGACCACCGGCGCGCCGCTCACCGACACCGCGCCGGGCTTCGGCGCCAGCGTCGCGGGCGGCTGCGACGTGAACGGCGACGGCTTCGGCGACGTGATCGTCGGCGCGACCGACGCCGCGTTCGTGATCTTCGGGGCCGCGGCCGGCCTCGACGCGAGCACCCTCACCTCGCTCCCGCTCGGGCCGAGCGCGGCAGGCTTCGGAGCCTCCGTCGCGTGCGCCGGCGACGTGAACGGCGACGGCTACCCCGACGTGATCGTCGGGGCCCCCGGCGACGACGCCGCGTTCGTCTACCACGGGAGCGCGGCGGGAGCGTTCGCCGCGCCCAACGGCGTCCTCCGAAAGGTCGCCGGGGTCGTCGCGGGGAGCACCACGCGGCACCTCGACGCGTTCGGCAGCGTCGTCGCGGCGGCGGGGGACGTGAACGGCGACGGCTTCGGGGACGTGGTGGTGGTCGCGCCCGACCTCTACCCGGACCCGGACGGCTTCCTCGGCTCGGCGTTCGTGTTCCACGGCAGCGCCTCGGGCCTGCCCACGACGAGCGTCGACGCCTCGACCACCCATCAGCGCGCACTCGGCGCGACGCCGCCCGAGAACCGCATCTCGGTGGCCCAGTACGCCGGGGACGTGAACGGCGATGGTTTCGACGATGTCGTCCTGGGAGCACCGCTTCGCGCGGCCGGCGTCGGCTCTATCCTGCTCCACACCGGTGAGGCGACCACCACTGCGCCGGCCTTCGGTGCTGCTTGGGTCATCTCGGGCGGCTCGCTCACGGAGCTCGGCACGACGATCGCCGCGCTCCCGATCCGCGGGACTCCCTCGGCAGGCTGAGGCCGCAATCGACTAACTAACGCCGCAGCCGCATCGAGTAACGCCGCGGCCGCATCGAGGAACGCCGCGGCCGGATCGAGGAGCGGCACGGCCGAATCGTGGCGCGGCACAGTCGAATCGAGGCGCGGCACAGCCGCATCGAGGAGCGGCACAGCCGAATCGAGGAGCGGCACGGCCGCATCGAGGAGCGGCACGGCCGAATCGAGGAGCGGCACAGCCGCATCGAGGAGCGGCACGGCCGAATCGAGTAGCGGCACAGCCGCATCGAGTAACGTTTCCGCTAGGCCCCCTAAGCATCGCCAACCGGCTCATCTCGCGGCCCATCTCGAGAGGCGTCCTGGTGGACCTCCGATCGAGGGCAGAGCGGCCCATGCATCAGCTATGCTGGCGCCGTGATCGGCCGCGCGATGCACGCGTCCGCGCGCTCCGAGGAGACAGACGGTGATGAGACTCTCGACTTTCCTCGCGCTCGCGCTGGTGTGCGCCGGCTGCGACTCTGACAGGGCGACCGGCGACGCGGGACGCGAGGACGCGGCCACCCCCTCCGACGCCGCGACGAACCGGGATGCCGGGACCGACGACGCGGGGCGTCTCGTCGACGCGGCGGTCGATCCGGACGGCGGCATCGATGATGTGCGGGACGCGGAGACGCGCACCGAGGGCTGCTGGTCGATCGATCGCGTGGCCTTTTCGTCCGCGGTCGCGATCGACCTCGCGCTCGCGGCGGACGGCGCGCCGCGCCTCGGATTGATCGCCGAGGGGACCGCGTGGATCGTCGAGCCGGCCGGCGCGGGCCGCTGGCGCGCGACCCGCGTCGGTGCGGTCGAGTCGGGGTCCGACACGTGGATCGCGCTCGGTATCGACGGCGAGGGTCACTCGCATCTGATGTATTCGAACGCGCTCACCGATGCGGGTGCGCGGCTCGGGGTTGCCTACGCCACCGACGCGAGCGGGGCGTTCGTCCTGCGCGCGATCGACGAGGTGCTGCCGAGCGGAGATCTCCCGCGCCGCATCCAGCGCGCGGTCGCGTTCACCGAGGCTGGCGCGGTGCGCTTCGTCGCCAGCACGACGCGCGTCAACGGCGTGCGCTTCGACGTGTTCGCCGAAGTCGTCGACATCGGCGAGTCAGCCGTCGGGACGGCCCTCCTCACGGAGGAGTACACGCCAGACCGCTCCTTCGTCGATGGGCTCGGCGTCGCGGCGCGACCCGGAGGCGGCACCTGGGCGGCGATCGCCGCCGGGGGCACGGTGTACATCGCGCCGGCGCACGAGGGCGCGCTCACGGAGGCCGTCCGCGCCGGATACGCCAGCCACCCTTCGCTCGTGTTCGATGCGAGCGGCGGTCCCTGGGTCGCGTTCGGCGACAACCACAACACGGCCTTCACGGACCAGCTCGTCGTCGCGCATCGCGACGGAGACGCATGGGTCGAGGAGATCGTCGCGCCGCCGGACACGAACATCGAGCAGACCGCGAGCGCGATCGACGCGTCCGGCACCTTGCACGTGGTGTTCGGCGGGATCCGCCACGCGGTGCGCGCCAGCGACGGAACGTGGTCCGTCAGCACGATCGGCTTCGGCGCGCTCCCGGTGCTCCGCGCGGCCGGCGGCCCCCTCCACCTCGCCTACGTCGAGACCGGCGCGATCGACATCGCGCGCTGCGCCCCCTGACTTGAATTGCTTGGCGCGCCCCTTCGCGCGCGCGGGCCGAGCAGCGCGACCTTTCCGTCCAGTCGGCGCTGCCGGTCCCCGATGTCCAGCGAGGGGGCTCCGCTCGGCGTTCCCCGAGCGCCCAATCGAGTAACGTCGCGGCCGGATCAAGCGGCACGGGCCCGGTATCGAGCGTGCTGCGCAACTTTCGTACACTTGTCGGGGACACCCCTGACACGGACGGAGTGCACCGCGTGCTGGAGTGGCGTCATGACCACCACGCGCTTCCAAGCAGTTCTCCTGGCGATGGGGTTCGTGCTCACCGCGAGCTGCATGAGCGAGGGGCCCTCGTCCGGCCATGCGGCGCTGAGCGAGACGCCGGTCGACGACTTCGGGGGCGGCGTCGCGCAGGCGAACCACCCCGAGAGCGCGGGGGCCTACGGCGTCTGGTACGACGCGACGTTCAACACCTTCGGGACGCCCTCGGCGAGCACGCTGGACGGCGCGCTCGCGATGCGCATCGACGACGGCGGCTTCGCCAACGGCGTCTACGCGATCTTCAGCGGCGTCATCCCCGCCGACGGCACCTACCAGATCTCGGTGCCGGTGAAGGTGGTCGAGGCCGCGGGCGCGACC
>JAEZBP010000195.1 GCA_023427125.1 Pseudomonadota bacterium
CGGCGGGGGGCTCGCGTCGCCGCCCGCGCAGACGATCTGCAAGGAGCAGCTCGAATCGGCGCAGTCGGTGAGCCCGTCCTGATCGTTGTCGACCCCGTCGGTGCACGCGGCGGCGCTGGTCTCCGCGCTCGCCGAGCACCCCGAGAGCAGCAAGAGAGCCCAAGCCAACCCGCGCGCGTTCATGCGAGCCAGCGTAGACCCGCGCGGCGCCCGCCTGCAACGCGTTCGCCACCGCATGCGCGCAGCGACGTGATGCTCTTGGCGCCTTGGCGGTTCACCCATGCACGTCGCTCGTGCGCGAAGCGCCAGATGGCGCCTCCCCTGCTCTCGATGCGCTGCATGATTCGCCGCGGGGTTGCCGCGCCGATCGTTTCGATCACCCTTCGGCCGTGAGCGCGGCCCTCAAGGAAGAGCTGAAGCGGCGCGCGAGAGAGCTCGGCTTCACGCGGAGCGGCGTCGCCCGCGTCGAGCCGCTCGAGCGCGAGGGCGAGGCGCTGCGACGGTGGATCGCGGAGGGCCACCACGGATCGATGAAGTGGATGGCCGAGACGACCGAGGTGCGGCTCGACCCCACCTCCGCCGGCATGCTCCCGAGCGCCAAGAGCGTGCTCGTGCTCGCGACGGCCTACGCGCGGAGCGAGGGCCTGACGGGCGTCGGCCCTGGAGTCGTCGCCCGCTACGCGCGCGGCCGCGACTACCACAACGTGATCGGCAAGCGCGCCAAGAAGCTCGCGCGGATGCTGCGCGCGGAGGGCCACGACGCGCGGGTGAGCGTCGACGCGGTGCCGGTGCTCGAGCGCGCGTGGGCGCAGCGGGCCGGCGTCGGCTTCATCGGAAAGAACTGCCTCCTGATCGTGCCGGGCCTCGGCTCCTACGTCCTGCTCGCGACCGTCGTAACAAGCGCCGAGCTGCCGCCCGACGCCCCGATGAGCGAGCGCTGCGGGAGCTGCCGCCTCTGCCTCGACGCCTGCCCCACCGAGGCGTTCACCGGCGAGCGGGCGCTCGACGCGCGCCGCTGCATCTCGTACCTCACCATCGAAGCGGCGGGGCCGATCGATCCGGCGCTGCGCCCGAAGCTGGGCGCGCACCTCTTCGGCTGCGACGACTGCCAGGCGGTCTGCCCCTTCAACCGCGCGGCGCCGCTCCCCGAGCGCGAGACGGAGCCCTTCGCGGCCGACCCGCGCCTGAGCATCGCGCTCGACGAGCTCTTGACGATGAGCGACGAGCGCTTCCGCGAGTGGTCGGCGGCGAGCCCGCTCCAGCGCCCCGGTCGCGAGGGCATGGCGCGCAACGCGGCGATCGTGCTCGGCAACACCGGCGATCGGCGGCACCTGCCGGTCCTGCGCGAGGCGGCCGAGCGGCACGAGAGCGAGGTCGTCCGCGACGCGGCGCGCTGGGCGCTCGAGAGGCTCGAGCGAGGCCGCTGACCTATCCTGCCGGCATGGAGCAGGCCGCCGTCGTCCACGTCGAGGGTGTGAGCGTCCCGATCTCCGCGCTGAGCCACGAGGGCTTTCGCGAGTGGGTGAAGTCGGACGGCTTCCCCGAGCGCGTGCGCGCCAGCTACGTGGGACGGGAGGTCTTCCTCGAGACGAGCCCGGAGTCACTGCACAGTCACGCGAAGGTGAAGCTCGAGGTGAGCGTCGTCGTCGCTCCGCTCGTCCGCGCGCTCGGGCTGGGGGAGGCGTACCCCGACGGAACCCTCCTCACGAATGAAGGAGCCGAGCTCAGCACCGAGCCGGACCTCATCGTCGTCACGTGGGAGGCATGGGAGTCGGGCCGAGTCGTCGCGACCCCGAAGAAGAACCGCACGGACGACGCGATCGAGCTCGTCGGCACCCCCGATCTCGTCGTCGAGATCGTGAGCGACTCCTCGGTGCGCAAAGATCTCGTGGCGCTCCGCGAGCGCTACGCGCGGGCGGGCATCCCCGAGCACTGGATCATCGACGCGCGGGGCGAGGACATCCGCTTCGAGATCCTCGTGCTCGGCGAGGGCGGCTACGCGCCGAGCGCGCCGAGCGGCGAGCCCCAGCCGAGCCCGCTCCTGGGCCGCACCTTCGAGCTCACCCGCGCGAAGAGCCGCATCGGCACCTGGACCTACACGCTCTCGTAGCTCGCGCGCGCCCTCAGGCGCTCAGCGGGACGCGCGCGCAGAGGGCGTCCCACTTCGTGATCCGCTCGTCCTCCTCGAGCATCTCGACCAGCGCCCCGCGGACGAACGCGCGATCGAACGACGCCCCACGGACGGCGAGCATGCGCTCGATGTCGAGGAGGTCCTTCGGCCGAAAGAACAGCATCTTGAAGACCGCGAGCACCTCGGCGGAGTGCACCCACGTCGCGCGCTCGCCGATCGTCGTCCGCACGCGCCGCCCCTTCGCCTCCTCGTAGAACGGGATGCTGGGGACGAACACGTCGACGCGGGTGGCGCCCGCTCGACCGGCGAACATCCCGCGATGCTGCGCGCCCGCGCGAGCCGCCGTCGCGTCCACGTCCACACCGGCGCGACGCAAGAGGGCGATCGCGGAGTCGATCTCGTCGGGCTCGATCCACAGGATCACGTCGACGTATGCGGTCGCGCGCGGCTCCGACCAGGCGGCGAGCGCGATGGCGCCGCCGAACGCGTAGACGACGCTGCTCTCCTCGAGCGCGTCGACGAGGCGCGCGAACACGGCGGAGACGCTATCGTCCACGCCCGTTCCGCTCCATCAGCCGCGCCCAGAGCGCGAGGGACTCGGGAGAGCGCGGGGTCGGCGCGCGGAGCGCGTGCGCATCGGGCCGCCCGCGGACGATCGCGTCGGTCAGATCGCAGAGCTGCAGGAAGAGCTCGAGCCGCTCCTCGGGGGTCATCCGCGCGAAGCGCGCGGTCTCCTCCTCGTCCGCAGAGGGATCCACCAGCGCCCTGGGATCCAGCATGCCCCTCAACCTACCACCGCGGCGGTAGGCCGCACCTACTTCGCGCGGGGGCGCAGCTGCGGTAGCAT
>JAEZBP010000246.1 GCA_023427125.1 Pseudomonadota bacterium
CGGCGGGGGGAGCTCGACCAGGCCATCGATCGCGGCGTGGACTTCCTGCGCAAGCAGCAGCACGCCGACGGCTACTGGCTGTCGATGGAGTACTTCGAGCCGCGCACGTCCGCGGTCCATCTCATCACGCTCGCGTTCATCGATCGCGTACCGCTGGTCGAGGCCCGCGCCTACGCGCGCTTCCTCGCGACGCTGCAGCGCGACGACGGCTCGTTCCCGCCCTATCCGTACGCGGACCACGGCGATCTCTGTGCGACGGCGCTGGTCTACGCCGCGCTCACGGTGCCGGACCTCCCGGAGCAGGCGGAGGTGCGCGAGCGCGCCCGCGCCTACATCGACGCGCACGGCGGCTTCGACGCGGTGCTCAAGCGGCTCTGGGACGCGAGCGACACGACGGCCGTCTACCTCGCGATGGTCGGGCTGATCGATCCCTTCGAGCTCCCCGATCCGCAGCTCTCGTTCATGATCATCCCGGGCGTGCTCGACTTCATGCTGCGCTCCATCAACGCCGGCGTGATCGAGGGGACGCTCTTCCTCGGCGGCGTCACCCGCTACCTGCGCGAGCAGAAGAGACCCTCCAACCGAGCCCTGCGATGGCTCCACGCCCGCGAGGCCGAGAGGGGCATCGAGTTCATCGAGTCGTGGCTCAACCCGAACGGCAACAACAACGGCACGACCGTCCAGACGGATCTCGCGATCGCGGCGCTCTACGCGCTCGGGCGCACGCCGGAGAGCACGTCGATCTTCTCCGCGCTCCAGTGGTTCGAGAAGCACGAGGTGTGGGACGGCGACAAGCTCTACCTGCGCGCGTTCATGAACCACAACTGGATGACCGCGCTCTCCCTGCGGGCGCTGCTCTACGCGCACGTGCCGCGCAACGACGAGATGATCAGCAACGCGATCGACTACCTCTGCTGGAGCCAGTCGAAGCTGCCGATGCCGGAGGTGAACCTCCGGCGCGAGGACGCGCACCGCACCGGAGGCTGGGGCTTCGAGGAGGACAACCTCATCCTCCCCGACACCGATGACACGGGCATCGTCCTGAGCGCGCTCGGGCTCGCGCTGGATCGAACGCACATGCACGCGCTCTCGCCCGAGAGGGAGACGCGCACGCGGGCGGCCGTGCAGCTCGGCCTCGCGAACCTCCTCGACATGCAGAGCGACGACGGCGGCTGGGCCGGCTTCGTCTGGAACCTCGGCTCGAAGAAGGCGGGCCCGATCTTCGACGAGCCGATCGGCATCCCGAAGGGAGTGCTCGCCACGATCAAGCTCTTCCTGAAGCCGCCGATCGAGCTCGGCGAGCCGCCGGTCGAGGACCTCACCGGCCGCGTGCTCCAGGGCCTCGGCGCGAACGGCTTCGGCGCGACCTCGCCGGAGGTGCAGCGCGCCGCCGAGTTCCTCCGCACGCGACAGATGAAGGAGGGGATGTGGTGGGCCCGCTGGCTCGTCGCGTACGTTTCGGCGAACGCCTGCGTCGTCTCGGGCCTGGCCGACTGCGGCTGGGACATGAGCGAGCCCTGGGTGCAGAAGGGCATCGACTGGCTGCTCTCGAAGCAGAACGAGGACGGCGGCTGGGGTGAGACGCCGAAGGCCTACGACGACATCGCGTACGCCGGCGTCGGCCAGAGCATGCCGCCGCTCACCGCGCTCGTCGTGATCGCGCTCATCGACGCCGGCATGGCGCGCCACGAGGCGACGCGGCGCGGCATCGACTACCTGCTCGCGGTGCAGAACGACGAAGGCACGTGGCCCTCCAACGAGTGGATGCAGGTCTACGAGCCGAACAGCACGTATTACTTCTTCGACGGAGACGCGTGGTACCGGCCGGTCGAGGCGCTCGGGAAGTACCGCACCGCGATCTTCGGCGACCCCGATCTCTCGACCGCCGAGGAGCGCATCGCGCCGCTCTTCGAGGAGCCGCCGGTCCTCGCGCCGCGCACCCCGCCGAGCTGGCCGGCGGAGACGCTGAGCGCGATGCGCGCCGTCGGCGATCGCCCGGCCGACGAGCTGATCCGCTCGCTCTTCGCGACGCACGAGACGACCATCGTCCGCCAGCTCATGGGCACGATGATGCGCTCGGACGAGCCCATCCCGTCGGGGCTGCCCGCGGCGGTGCGGGCGTATTTCGCAGAGACCCAGGTGCTGCCGAGCTGGGCCGACGAGGAGCTCATCGCGCGCGGGCAGCGGGTCTTCATGGAGCACGGCTGGCTGATGGCGGCCGGCCTCTTCTGCTCTGCGCTCCCGCAGGCCTACTGCGCGGCGAACGGCGCGCGCGTGCTCACCGAGACGCAGGGCATGACGCGCCACGTGCGCCACCGCATCCTCGAGACGGCGCAGTTCCTCTTCGATGTCTGCACCGAGGGCGGGCTCGCGCCGAGCGCGCGCGGGGTCCGCTCCGCGCAGAAGGTCCGGCTCATGCACGCGACCATCCGGCACCTGATCCTGCTCAAGGGCGAGTGGGACGTGACGACGCTCGGCGTGCCGATCAACCAGGAGGACCTCGCGGGGACGTTGATGACGTTCTCGGCGGTGCTCCTCGACGCGCTCGCGTCGGCCGGCGTGGACCTCGGCGCCGCCGATCAGGAGGCGTACCTGCACCTCTGGAAGGTCGTCGGCCACGTGATGGGCGTGCAGGAGGCGCTCCTGCCGGTCGACGTGAAGGACGCGCGGGCGCTGATGCAGGCGATCCGCGAGCACCAGTGGGAGCCGAGCGCCGAGGGCAAGATCCTCGCGTGGGATCTCGTCGGGTCGATGGACGACTACCTGCCGGGCGAGCTCATCGACGATCTACCGGTGGCGCTGATCCGCTTCTTCACCCCGCCGAAGGTCGCGACGATCCTCGATCTGCCGGAGGCCTCGCTGCTCGAGGGGGTGCTCCAGGCGAGCGCCTCCCTCGAGGCGCTGCTCGATCCAGCGGGCGTCGGCGATCTGCACCTGCGGGTGCTGCGGATGGTGGCCTACAAGATGATGGTCACGGTCGTGAAGGTGCAGCGTGAAGGCAAGCAGGCCCGCTTCCGGATCCCCGACGGGCTGGTCCGCGCATGGAAGCTCGACGATTGAGTGGACATGACCGCATCGGTGCTCGGATGAGGGCTCCCGCGGAGGAGCTCGTCGTCCACCTCGACGGTCCCGAGGGCGCCGTCGTGCGCTATGGGCCCGTGCTCTACGTGGTGTGGCGCGCGCCGACGCCGGCGAGCCCGGTGGGGCAGGCGGACGAGGCCGTGCGCGCGCTGACCCGGCGCTACGGCAGCGAGCGCAAGCTGCTCTACGTGCACCGCGCGCCCGACGCGACGTCGTTCTCGCGACACGGCGACGAGGCGCGCGACGCGGTGATGAAGCACTTCGATCGGACCGAGCCCTACTTCCGGGCGGCGGCGCTCGCGATCGAGGCGACCGGCTTCGGCGGAGCCGCGGTGCGCTCGATCACCGCCGGCGTGATGCTGGTGCGGCGCACCGCGGTCAAGACCAAGGTCTTCGACGATGCCCGCTCGGGCCTCCGGTGGCTCGCGACGCAGCACGATCCGTCGACGGCGTTCGATCCCGACGCGATGATCGCCGAGCTGCGCAAGCGCGAGCTCTGCCTCCTCTTCAGCGACGGCGCCGCTGGCTGATCCCAGCTGTCGCTCCGCTCCGCTCGATGATCACTCGGCGTCGTGGAAGACGGCGCGGAACGGGCGCGCCTGCAGGACCACCACGTCGCGATCGGGGCCGGCGATGAGGAACTCGACGTCCACCGAGTTGGCGCGCGCGCGCCACTGGGGCTCGAAGTGCTCGTGGAGCCGGCGCAGCACCGCGGCGAGCTCGCGCAGCTCGGTCTCGCGCAAGAGCGGCTGGCCGCCGGTGCGGCTCGAGCGGCTCAGCAGCTCCATCTCGAGATCCTCGGAGTACGTATAGATGAGGTGCTGCTCGGGGATCTCGTCGCCCGCCGCGCCGGTGACGCTGCCGCCGAGGGCCTGCGCGTTCACGTAGTAGCCGGGGCGGTTCTCGTAGAAGGGGTTGCGCGTGATCGCGACGCCGTTGGCGATCGCGCCGTCGACGAAGGGCTGGACGAGGACGCCCATCGCCACCTGCGCGTGATCGATGCGAAACCACTCGCGCTCCTCGTACGCGCCGAGGAGCCAGGTGCTGGCCCACACCTCGCGCAGGGCGTCGGCGAGCTGCGCCTCGCTCGCGTCGCCCGCGATCACGATCGAGCGATAGAGGCCCGCACCGCTGAAGCCCGCGAGGTCTTCCGCGTTGGTGCTCGAGCGGAGGATCACCCGCGGCTCACCAGGGAACGCGGCGATCTTCCGGCGCACCGCCGCCAAGAGCGCGCGATCGACGCGCGAGCGCTGCACGATCGCCCGCAGCTGCGAGAGCGCGCTCGCCCGCGCCGCCGCGTCGGTGCGGAAGGCCGGATCGCGCAGCATCCCGCCGATCGCCGTGCTCGCGCCGGTCCGCGCGAGGTGCTCGACGTAGGCGTGCATCGGGATCGCGAAGCCGCCCGGGGTGCGGATGACGCCGCCGAGGCTGCACGCCTCGCCGAGC
>JAEZBP010000268.1 GCA_023427125.1 Pseudomonadota bacterium
CGCTTCATCATCGCCGGACCTGCGCCTCGCCCGAGCCGATGTTGCCGCCGGCGTCGGTCGCGCGCACCGCCACGATGTGCGTGCCGCTCGCGAGCGGCGCGAGATCGATCTCGAAGCGCTCCTCGGCGGTGTCGAAGAGGTCGTCGACCGGGAAGATCGGGCGCCACTCGCCGCCGTCGATGGCGACCTCGAGCCGCGCGATCGGCCCGAGCCCGTCGGTCGCCACCCCGGTCAGCCGCGCGCCCGAGACGCGCAGCTGCTCGATGCGCGGCGGGTGGTTGTCGATGCGGATGGGCTCGCTGTCGGCGGTGTGCGAGAGGGCCAGGCCCGCGGCGTTGTCGAGCTCGTCGCTCGCCTCCACGCGCACCACGTAGAAGCCGTCCGGGATCGACGCGGTGTTCCACGCGTAGCGCTCCTCGGTCAGCGTCTCGCTCTCGCGCAGGATGTCGCGCCACACCGACTGATCCTCGCGCCGGAACCGCAGCCGGTAGCGCACGCGATCGCCGTCCGCGTTGTCCGCCGTCCACGCGAGCTTGTAGATCGCCGACGGAGAGGGCACGTGGTCCTGTCGCTCGGCGCGCAGGCGCTTGGTCGCCGCCTCGTTCTCGCCCTCGAGCCTCACGTCGCGCACGTAGGGGCGCTGGTTCTGCGGGAGGAAGTACGCGGTCACCGCGCGCAGCACCGCGCTCGGGTCGCGCTCGAAGCGCGCGCGGATCTGGAGGAAGCGCGCCTCGGGCGAGCGGATCGGGCCCGCCGTGGTCAGATCGCTCGACCACTCGCTCCACGCCTCGTCGGGGCGCTCGGTGTTGCCCGAGCGGGTCTGGAAGACGAGCTGGCCGTCGCCTCGCCAGGTCAGCTGCCCCCAGCGCGCGCGGAAGCGGGCGTCGAGCACCTTGCTCTCCCAGATCGCGTCGCGCGGGCGGGCATCCGACGCGCGGTAGAGCGCGGCGCCGTCCCCCGTGACGAAGAAGGGCGCCCCGCCCTCGAAGTGGAGATCGAGGACCTGCCGCTCCTCCACGTCGATCCACGTGGAGTGGGTGCGATCGGGGTTCACGCGGACGATCAGCCCGTCGTCCCCGACGCCGCCGAGGATCGCGCCGTCGCTCAGGATCTCGAGGCTCGTGATGTGGCCCGCGTTGCGGCTGTAGACCTGCTCGGCTCGGCCGCCCGAGCCGACCCGCCAGATGCGTCCCTTGCCCGCCCCGGGCCGCGGCGCGCGCGCGGTGGTCGAGGTCCGATCGCTGCTCGTCGCCTTCGAGAGCGAGGGCGGATCGGGCAGCTCGTTCGCCGCCACCGCCAGCACGTCGGCGCGCCACGCGAGCGCGGTGATCTCGTTACCGGGGAAGTCGTGCACGATCTCGACGCGGCCCTCACCGCTGATCCGCGCCACCACCGCGTCCTCGCTAGTGCCGGCGTAGAGCGAGCCGTCCTGCCCGAGCGCCAGGCTCATCACGTGCGCGGCGGGCGAGTCCCACCACACCGTCGCCCGGCCCTGCCGGTCGATCGCGTACACCTTGCCCTCGGGCCCCGTCGCCGCGAAGAGCAGCCGTCGCTGCGGATCCCAGACGAGCTCCCACACGTGCTCGGCCGCCTCGGGCCGGACGAGCTCGGTCGCGGTCCCGTCGGCGCGGATCGAGTAGATGCGGCCCTCGGGCAGCGTCCCCGCGAAGAGCGCGCCGCCCTCGCCGATCGCCAGCGCGGCCACGAGGAGCTGCCCGGTCTGCGCGAAGGGCTCCGCGCGATCGCCGCGCACACGGAAGACGCGTCCGTCGTTGCCGGTGCCGAGGTAGAGCGCGCCGTCGGCCCCTCGCGCCGAGGAGTAGACGAGCGGCACGTCGTCCGGGAGCGCGACGCGCGTGAGATCGACGCCGCTCTCGACGCGGCCATCCGAGTGCACCGCCGCGTGGATGAGCTCGCCCGCCGAGAGCGACTCGGCGTCGTCGAGCACGAAGCGCTCGGTGGTCACCGCGCGGGCCGAGCCGACCAGCACGATGGCGCACACGGAGCCCGCCGCCAGCGCGGCCGCGATCGGCATTCGCCTCTTCTTCTCGATCATCGTGCCCTCATCATGGGCGGGGAGTCCTTCGGACCTGGAGGTCGACGCGCGCGTTGCCGCTCACGATCTCGCCGAGCGCGACCTCGCGCCGCTCGTGCGTCGTGAAGGGGCGCGCCCGATCGGCGTCGTTGCGCAGCTGCAGCGTGTCGAGCGCGGAGCGCGGCAGATCACGCACCACGTGCCCACCGAAGCGCAGGCCGCGCGAGGGCAGATCGAGCGAGACGACCATCGACGTCGGCGCGTAGCGCTGGTGGATCGTCGCCAGGAGCTCCTCCAGGTTGCGCGGCGAGCCGTGCTCGACGTCGACCGCGGCGCCACCCTCCACCGTGATGTGGATCTGCTCGCCGGCCGCGCGCTCGGGGATGCGCACCGGCACGATGCGGACCTCCTCGGCGTCGTTCCAGCGGCGCAGCACCACGCGCAGCGGCACCGTCCCGCCCGGATCGACCTCGTCGGTCGCGATCGACGCGTCCACGATGCGCGTCGTCTCGCGGGCGAAGCGCAGGCTGAGGTCCACCTCGACCCGCGCGGCGCGCGCCTCCTCGAAGGGGTTGCCGTAGATCATCTCGAGCAGCGAGAAGAGTCGCAGCTGCGAGAGGGTCAGCGGGCTCGCGGCGCCCGCGCGGCCGAAGCCCTGATCGCGCAGCTCGATCGGATCGCGCCGGCCCGCGATCCACACGCGGCTCGTCGCCTCGAACATCACGTCGGTCGAGTCCACCGCGGTCGCGGTGACCGCGTTGACGATCGTCGCGTTGATCAGCACGGGCGTGAGCACCCGGTGGCTCGCGATCTCCGCGTGCCACTCGGTGCGCGGCGCGTCGGGCACGCCGTGGAGGCGCACCGTCAGATCGACGGTGGCCGGTCGCACGCCGGTGTCCACGACGATGCTCGACTGACGGTCGTGCACCAGCGCGCCGACGGAGCGCACCGGCTCGCTGATCTTGAACGAGCGCTCCACGCTCGAGAGGATGTGCAGCACCCTGGCCACCGCGGTCGGCAGGCCCGTCTCGCCCGCGTTGAGCATCGGGTGCCCAAACGCCGAGACGCGCGCGCCATCGACGTGGGTCACGGTGCCTACCGCCGTGGCGGCGATGTCGCCGCGCACGAGCTGCACGCCGACCGCGCTCCCGTGCTG
>JAEZBP010000479.1 GCA_023427125.1 Pseudomonadota bacterium
CGCGCGATCAGCTCGGTGGCCAGCTCGGTGAACGCGTCGGCGCCGACGCTCGGCGCGATGGGCTCGAGATCGATGAGCTCGGTCATCGCGGGCGAGAGCGCGGCGGCGACCGGCGCGAGGTCCTCGCCGATCGCATCGGCGAGGTCGATGCCGCGCGCGTGGGCGGCCGCCGCGATCGCGGCGAGGGCCGCGGAGAGGCCCGCGAGGGGAGTGGGATCCGCCGGCTCACACGGGATCTGCAGCACGCACGCGCCCTCGGGGAGGGTGCGGCGGAGCTCCCGGAGGAAGCGGCTCTTGCCGCTGCCGCGCGGACCGCGCAGGAGGTAGGCCGAGCCCCAGCCGCGGCCCGCCTCCTCCCACGCATCGGCCAAGACCGCGAGCTCGTTCTGGCGGCCGATGAGGGGGTGAGGCTCGGGCTCGGTCGTGGGCCCCGCCGGACCGAGCAGCGGCGCGCCTTCGACGACCCGATCGAGATCGGCGAGCAGCGCGCCCGCGGTCGGATAGCGCCGCGCGGGATCGGCGGCGACGAGCCCCGCGATGATCGCGGCGAGCGGCGGCGCGACGTCTCCATCGGGGCTGACCTCGGGCCAGCGCGCGCCGGTGAGACACTCGTAGAGCACCCGCCCGAGCGCGTAGAGATCGGCGCGCCCGTCGACGACCGCCGGGACGCGCAGCTGCTCGGGGGCGGCGTACGCGCGGGTCCCGGCGGCGAGGTGCGGCGAGAGCGCCACCGTGGCGAAGCCGAAGTCGACGAGGCGGACGCGCCCGCCCTTCTCGAGCACGATGTTCCGAGGCTTGACGTCGCGATGGACGAGGCCGCGGTGATGCACGGCCCCGAGTGTCCGCGCGAGCGCGCGGCTCAGCTCGATCGCTTCCCGCTCGTCGAGCCGCTCGCGTGTGAGGCGCGCGGCCAGCGTCTCGCCCTCCACGAGCTCCATCACGAGGTACGGCACGCCGCCCGCCTCGCCGACGTCGATCACCGCCGGCAGACCCGGGTCGGTCACCCGCGCGAGCGCGGCGGCCTCCCGGCGGAACCATCGCGCGCCGCGCCGGTCGCGCCCGACCTTCACCGCGCACGCCACGCCCTCGCGCCGCCCGCGGTAGACGATGGACGAAGCCCCTCGTCCGAGCTCCTCGTCGAGGAGGATCCCAGGGATGCGGACGCGCTCGGTGTCGCCATCCCGCAAAACGGGGACGTTCTATCACGGAGAGAGCGCCGGCTGCATGCCCGGAAGCAGGCTTGGGAGGCTACAGCTCGCCTTCGGCGAGGGCCCTCCGCAGCTCCCGCATGTGCTCGCCCTGCTCGGGCGAGACCTCCGGGAAGCGCGGCTCCATCCGCTCGAGGGTGCGCATGACGATGTCCGCCACCGTCCGCCGCATGAAGGGCTTGTCGTCGGCGGGGATGGCGTACCAGGGCGCCCAAGGCCGGCTGGTCGCGTTGAGCGCGTCCTCGTAGGCGCGCATGTAGGCGGCCCAGTGGCGTCGCTCCTCGACGTCGCGCGCGTTGAACTTCCAGCGCGACTCGGGCTCGTCGATGCGCGCGAGGAAGCGCTCCTTCTGCTCGTCGCGCGAGACGTCGAGCCAGAACTTCACGATCGCGGTCCCGCTCCACGCCAGGTGCCGCTCGAGCGCGCGGATCGCCTTGTAGCGATCGCGCCAGAAGTCCTCGTCGGGCTTCGGATCGCCCGGCAACCGCTGCGCCGCCAGAAACTCGGGGTGGACGCGCACCGCGAGCACCTCCTCGTAGTGGCTGCGGTTGAAGATGCCGATGCGGCCGCGCTCGGGCAGGCACCTGTTGATGCGCCAGAGGAAGTCGTGGTCGAGCTCCTCCGAGGAGGGCTTCTTGAACGAGAAGACCTGACAGCCGGCCGGGTTGATGCCGGTCATCACCGCGCGGATCGTGCCGTCCTTGCCCGCCGCGTCCATCGCCTGGAAGACGAGCAAGAGCGCCCAGCGATCGTCCGCGTAGAGCCGCCGCTGCAGCTCGACCATGCGCTCGGTGATCTCGTCGAGCGCGTCCTTGTGCTTCTGCTTCTGCTTGCGCTCCTCCTTCGGCGGGCGGGTCGGCGCGTCCTCGACGCGGAACGATCCATCGAAGGGCACGAGGTAGGGGCTCTCGATGGGAGCGACGAAGCGATCGGACGACATGACCGCCAGGATATCCCATCGCGCGGCGCGCTATCCTCACGGAGTGCGCGGCGCCCTGCTGCCCTTCGGTCTCCCGCTCGAGATCGCAGCCCTCTGGGGCGCTCGCTAGTCGGCGCGGCCGACCTGCTGCGCGAGCTCGCCGATCCGGCGGGGCGCTGCGCCTGAGGCTCACTCGAGCGGATCACTCGGTGGCGAAGCCGCCCTGGCCGACGAGCGGGACGTAGACGCAGGCCTCGTGCGCGGTCTCTTCGTAGGTGTCCTCGCCCGTGCGCTCGATGACCGTGAGGTGCTGCTGGCCGCGCGAGCCGATCGGGAGCACCAGCCGGCCTCCGAGCGCGAGCTGGGACGCGAGCGCGGGAGGGACGCGCGGGGCGGCGGCCGCCGCGAGGATCGCGGCGTAGGGCGCGCGGGGCGGCCAGCCGAGCGAGCCG
>JAEZBP010000368.1 GCA_023427125.1 Pseudomonadota bacterium
GGGCGGGGGCGAGCCGAGGCCATGGGGCGCGGGTTGCTGGCGGGGGCGGCCGGGCGGGGCGGCCTCGCCGTCCAGGCGAGGATGAACGCGCCGCTCGGCGACCGAGCGGGGTGGTCGAGATGACCGAGCACGGTTCGGAGACATGAAGCGCGAGCCCCGTTCGCCCTGAGCGAGGTCGAGCCGAAGGCTCGACCCGTCGTCGAAGGGCGAGCCGGCCGCCGGCTTCGACGACGCCGTCTCCTCCGGCGATAGCTCGCTCAGCACGAGCGGTTGGGAGCGTGTGCGCCGAATCGCTCGCACCGGCCGAGCCACACGCGGCGCGCGATGGCCAAGACCGCTCCACGTCCGGCGAGCGCTCGATCCCACTCTTCCTGCTCCGCGAGACGCGAGACGCGCAGTGCCCCGAGCTCGCGTCGGGCGCCGAGCTCAGCCGCGCTCGGGGCGCGGGCGAGCGGCCGCTCTCAAGTGGGACGGCAGCGCGTCGAAGAGCGGACCGATCGGGGGCAGCTCGGGGATCCCCCCGGCGTCGAGCGCGGCGGCGAGGATGGCGCGCAGATGCTGACCGACGACCGGGATCTCCTGCACGGCCTCGGAGGTCGTCACGCAGCGCTCGTCGTGCGCGTGCTCCTCCGGCATGAGGCGATCGGCGCGCAGGCGGATCCAGCTTTGGTCGGCCTGGTGGCAGAACGCGAGCAGGCTGCCGTCGCCGAGCTGCACGTGCTCGGTCACATAAACATTGTTCCATTTCTCGACGGGAATCACGATCGAGCGCCGGTCGCGCGGGGCGACGAGCCGCACGGCTCCGTCGAAGAGAGAGGCGCTCTCGATCGCCTCGTCGAGCTCGACGAGCTCCGCGGTGCCGGTGATCACGTCGTCACCCTCGACGACCCGAGGCGTCCACTCGTGCGCTCGAATGCGCTCGATGACGTCGGCCATCCGCGGCACCTCGCTGCGCCGGGCGCGCCAGCCCGCGCGGGGGATCAGCCGCCCTTCGGCGTCCACCTCGATCGTGAGCACGCCGCCTTCGAAGAGGACGTCGAGCTTCTCGCGGTTCACCCCGTCCGTGACGTGCACCAGCACACTCGACCCCGTCGAGGGGACCTCGTCGAGGCTCACGCCCGGGCCCTCGTACCACTGCGTCGTGTCCTCGTTCTCGCCCGGCAGCTTCGAGTGGATGGAGTGCTCGAGGAGCGGGTTGCGGCTGTCCGCGCGCGGCACGCCGACGTAGGGGTAGAGGCGCGCGGCCCAGCCCGTGATCCGATCCCAGCCGTAGGCGGTCTTCGGCTTGTAGATCCGCTGGAAGAACGGCCGGTTCGGCTTGCCCTCCGCGGCCTGCAGGAAGCGCTGCACGATCGGCCGCAGCGAGCTCGTCCACCACGCGAGGTCGAGCTCCTCGATGACGTCGATGCGCGCGAGGATGGCGCGCCAGTCGTCCGGCGTGCCGGTGACGGTGATCGCGGGAATGCCGCAGATGATCTGGAGGAAGTAGTCGTAGTAGGGCGAGTAGACGTCGAGCAGGACGATCTCGCTCGCGGTGCGCTCGACGTCGGTCGTCGTCGAGAAGTCGCAGACGAAGAGGCGCCCTCGGCCCTCGCCGATGTTGTCGGTGAGCGCGCGTCGCAGCGCCGCGATCGCGATCGTGACTCCGGCCGGATCGGCGAGCGAGAGCGCATCCACGATCACCTCGATCCGCGCGCGCCCTCGGTGGGGAACGAGCCGCTCGCGCAGGCGCTCGGCGCTCAAGCGAACGTGCTGCGCCACCCCTTGCGTGATCGTGAGCCAGACCGCGTCGGGCGAGATCACGAGCGGCCGGTGCTCGGCGAAGGCGTGGTGAATCGCGCGCAGCAGCGACGGCGCCTCCACCGCGAGCACGCGCATCTCCGGATCGCCGCCGTGCGAGAGCACCGTTCCCATCTGCTCGCGCAAGGAGACCGTCGCAGGAGGCTCGGCCGCCGGCTCGACCGGATCGACGGTGAAGGTGACGCTCATCGCGGGAGGATAACGCGCTCGCGCGATGGGCCGGCGCTCAGAACATCTGAGAGAGATAGTGGGCGGCTTGCTTGCGCCACCAGGTGTAGTCGTGGCGGCTGTCCGTGCCCCAGAAGGACGTGAGGTTCGGGATGGCCTTGCGCTCGAGCCAGGTGCCGAGCTCGGCGGTCTCGGGGATGCAGCCGCCCTCGTGGGCGCCGCGGCCGACGACGACGGTGAGGTGGGCCTGGCGGCGCACGCGGGCGAGGGCGGGGCCCTCGAGGTTCGGCAGGAAGGCGAGCGGGTCGTTGAAGTAGAGCTCGGCGCTCGAGGCGCCGCCGAAGAAGGCGCTCGCGCGGTAGCGGCCCGACAGACACAGCGCCTGGCGGAAGGTCTCGGGGTGCTTGAGGACGAAGTTGGCCGCGTAGAGCGCGCCGACGCTGCAGCCGGTCGCGACCATGGGGACCTCGGGCGAGCGGCAGTCCTCGCGGATGAAGGGGACGAGCGTCTCGAGGACGAAGCGCTCGTACGCCTGGTGGTGCGCCATGCGCGCCTCGACGCTGCCCTCGCCCGAGAAGCTGCGCGAGACGTTCGACTCCGGGCAGTAGACCTTCACCCGGCCGGCCGCGAGCAGCGGCCCGAGCGCGTCGATCATCCCCGCCCGCTGCCACTCGTGCGCGACCCCCGCGCTCGAGGGGAAGACGACGAGCGGCCGGCCGACCTCGCCGAAGGCCCAGAGGTGAACGCGCCGGCCCATCGCCGGGCTCTCGAGGAGCAGATGACGAGCGCTCATCCGCCGGATCTACCACGCCGCCCCCGAACGCGGACGGGCCAAGAAGGCGAGCGGCGCCGGAGCGAGCGGATCGCTCCGACGCCGTCCC
>JAEZBP010000372.1 GCA_023427125.1 Pseudomonadota bacterium
GCTCCACGAGAATATCCATCGCCGCGCGCGCACCGCTCTCCGCCGCGCCCTCCATGTACCCCTGGAAGTCGAGGCTCGTGTGCTCGCCCGCGAAGTGGAGCCGGCCCTCCGGCCGCCCCTCGACGCCGTAGAACGCCCACTGACCGGGCCGGTAACACGCGTAGCTGCCGCCGTGGAACGGCGCGCTCGGCCAGTGCATGCGCAGCACCATGCCGTTGAAGGCCTCCTCGGTGCCTGGGAACACCTGCTCCATCAGCGGGAGGATGCGCGCCGCCTGATCGGCCGGTGTCCCAGTGCCGAGCGCGACACCGCCCTCCCCACCGGCGAAGTGCGTGAGGATGCCGAGCGCGCCCGCTTGTCCGCGCGCCGAGTCCCAGAACGTCTGCGCGCCGTTGTCGGTGAAGCCCGCGCCCCCCGCCATGTGCGCCTCGCGCCACGGCCGGCTCTCGAGCTGCATCATCAGCTTGGCGTTCTGTCCGTACCCGAGCTCCTGGATGAGCTGCGCCTTGTCGTCCTGGATGAGGCCCGCCTCGATCTCGACGGTGCGCAGCTGCGTGAAGGGGAGCGTCAGCACGACGTGATCGAAGGTTTCCTCGAGGGTACCGCCGCCCGCGACGTCGAACGCGAGCACGATCCGCCCGTCGCTCGCGCTACGGATCGCCACGAGCCGGTGATCGAGCGCGACGCGGCCGCCGAGGCGCTCGGCGAGCCCGTCCGCGATCGACTGGCTGCCCTCGTGCAGGTGATAGCGCTCGTCGGAGTCACCGAAGATGCGGAACGGGTCGGTGGTCTCCGCGTCGATCAGGTAGACGAGGTTGAGGATCGACTGCTGATCGGCCTCGAGGCCGTACTCGCCCGTGTACGCGACGTCGAGGATCTGCTTGATCAGATCGTCGGCGCCGGCGATCGAGTCGAGGAACTCGGGGATCGAGAGGTTATCGAGCCGCTCGTACTCGGCGTCGTCGGTCTCCGCGGCCGTGAACGCGGTCGCGAGCTCCGCGGCGACGGTCTCGAACGAGGCGATGATCTCGGCCTCGGTGCGCACGCTCCCGCCGAAGTGGAAGGTCTCCGCGCGGATGCCGCTCGGCTCGCTCAGATCGTCGAGGGTGAGACCGAGCTCCTGCGCGAGGCTCTGCATCGTGGTGTGGTTCGAGTCGATGAGCTCGCCGCCGAGCTCGGCGAGCTGATCGCCCGCGAGCATGCCGCGCGCGGTGAAGGTGCGGCCGCCGATCCGGTTCCACGCCTCGTAGACCGAGACGTTCACGCCAGCCTCCTGGAGGCGGTAGGCGCAGTGGAGGCCCGAGAGGCCCGCGCCGACCACGCCCACCCGCGTCCCCCCACCCTCGCAGCCCGCGAGCGTGATCGGGAACGCCGCGAGCGCGACCGCGCCACCCGCTCCACGAAGCAGTGCGCGCCGGCCGATGCGCGCGCGGAGGTAGCCCTCACGCAGGCGCTCGGCGTGCTCAAGCGCGGGCTCGCCACGCCGGCGAGCCGAGGTGTTCAAGCGAGCCGCGCGACGGATCAGATCGAACAACGGCGTACGGGCCATTCGGAAGTCCTCCCTGCGAGACGCGCGAGCATCGGGCCGCAGGCGGGCCGAAGGCAAGACGTTCGCGAAGAGAGCCTCGAGGGAGCCGCGCGGCGAGGGTTCGGGATTGCCCGCGAGGCCGCTTCGGCGGTACGGATCGCGCTCGCGAGGAGATGAGGCACGTGCAGGCGATCAAGGAGCGAAGCGGAGTGCCGTCACGCAGCGGAGCGACCCATGTGATCGTCAGCCGGCGGGCGGTGACCCCCGAGGGAACACGAGAGGCCGCGATCGTCATCGACGGCGAGCGCATCGCGAAGGTGTGCCCGCCCGCCGAGCTGCCGCCGGGGATCGAGGTGCACGACGTCGGCGACCTCGTGCTGATGCCGGGGCTCGTCGACTGCCACGTGCACCTCAACGAGCCGGGCCGCACCGAGTGGGAGGGCTTCGAGACGGCGACGCGCGCCGCCGCGGCGGGAGGCGTGACCACGCTGGTCGACATGCCGCTCAACTCGACGCCGGTGACGACGACGCGCGAGGCCTTCGACCGGAAGCTCGAGGCGGCCGAGGGCAAGCTGCACGTGGACGTGGGCTTCTGGGGCGGGGTGATCCCGGGCAACGCGAGCGCGCTCACCGAGCTTGCCAGGGCCGGGGTGCTCGGCGCCAAGGCGTTCCTCTGCCACTCGGGCATCGACGACTTCCCGCGCGCGACCGAGGCCGTGCTTCGGGAGGCGATGCCCCGGATGCGCGACGCGGGGATCCCGCTGCTCGCGCACGCCGAGCTCGAGCTCCCGGTCGATGGCGTCGAGCTCGACCCGTCCTGCTATGCGTCGTGGCTCTCGAGCCGGCCACGCGCGTGGGAGGACGCGGCCATCGCGCTGCTGATCGAGCTCTGCCGCGAGACCCGCTGCCCGGTGCACGTCGTGCACCTCTCGTCGGCGAGCGCGCTGCCGATGATCGCGGAAGCCAAGGCCGAGGGGCTGCCGCTCACCGTCGAGACCTGCCCGCACTATCTCTGTCTGCGCGCGGAGGAGGTGCCGGACGGCGCGACGATCTACAAGTGCGCGCCGCCGATCCGCGACGCAGAGAATCGCGAAGCGCTCTGGCGAGGCCTGCTCGAGGGCGTGATCGACTTCGTCGTCACCGATCACTCGCCGTGCACGCCGGCCCTCAAGGGAGGAGGCTTCATGGAGGCGTGGGGCGGCATCGCCTCGCTCTCGCTCGGGCTGCCGAGCGTGTGGACCGAGGCCTCGCGCCGGGGCGCCACGCTCGCTCAGATCACCCGCTGGCTCGCGTCGGGGCCGGCCCGCTTCGCGGGGCTGGCCGATCGCAAGGGCGCGCTCTCGCCGGGGCTGGCCGCAGACTTCGTCGTGTGGGATCCGGACGCGACCTTCGAGGTGAGCGCGGCCGAGCTCCGCTTCCGCCATCCCATCTCGCCCTACCTCGGGCGCACGCTCCGCGGGGTCGTGCGGGAGAGCTGGATGGGTGGCCGGCGGATCTTCGACGGTCGCGAGGTCGACAAGCCCTCGGGCCGCCCGCTCCTTCATCGACACAGTGTTCATCCATACAGTGAGAGGACCTCATGAGCCAGACGCACGGCGCGCGCTTCACCAGCCTGATCGATCTCGCCTCCTCCGCGCTGGGAGGTCGCGCGCTCACCTGCTCGGACGACTTCTTCGCGTCGATGCACTGCCTCGTGAATCCCGAGCCTCCGGTCTTCGATCCGAACGCGTACACCGAGCGCGGCAAGGAGATGGACGGCTGGGAGAGCCGGAGGAAGCGCGTGCTCGGCCACGATCACTGCATCCTCGGCCTCGGCGCCCGCGGCGTGATCCGCGCGCTCGACATCGACACGAGCTTCTTCCTCGGCAACCACCCGCCCTTCGCCAAGATGGAGGCGGCGCACCTCGCGGGAGACCACGCGATCGATCAGGCCGAGTGGGTCGAGATCCTGCCGGAGAGCCCGCTGCGCCCGGGCTCGCAGAACCACTTCGTGGTCCGCGATCCGAACCCGTTCACGCACGTGCGCCTCTCCATCTTCCCGGATGGAGGCGTCGCGCGGCTGCGCGTGTACGGCGAGGTCGAGCCGACCTGGGATCCGCCGCTCCTCGACGACGCGACGAGCGCTCACGTCGTCGCGGGCGAGCGCGATCTGGCGGCGCTGCTCTCGGGCGGCAAGGCGCTCGCGTGCAGCGACGCGTTCTTCGGCCCGATGGACAACCTCCTGATGCCCGGCCGCGCGAAGAACATGGGCGGAGGCTGGGAGACCCGCCGCAAGCGCCAGCCGGGCAACGACTGGATCATGGTGAAGCTCGGCGACGCGGGGACCGTGTCGGTGGTGGAGATCGACACCAACCACTTCAAGGGCAACTACCCCGATCGCGCGGCGCTCCGCGGCATCTACGCGCCGGGCGCGAGCGTCACCGAGCTCGCGCATCCCGGCACCGAGTGGTCCACGATCTTCGGCGAGCGAAAGCTACAGGCGCACGACCGCGCGTTCATCGGCGGTGGCGCGATCGAGGCGAGCGGCCCCTTCACGCACGTGCGGCTCGACGTCTATCCGGACGGCGGCGTCAGCCGCCTCCGGGTGTGGGGACACCGCGAGGGCGTCGAGTGAGCGACGCGACGCGGCTCGACGCGATGTCGCCCGAGGACGCTCGCGAGGCGCTAACCCGCTGCTGTGGCGCTGCGCGCTGGGTGCGCGGGATGCTCGAGCGGCGGCCCTTCGGGAACGCCGGCGCGCTGATGCGCGCGGCCGACGAGGTGTGGGCGTCGATGGAGGAAGGCGACCTGCTCGAGGCCTTCGCACATCACCCGCGCATCGGCGCGGACATGGACGAGCTCAAGAAGCGCTTCGCTTCGACGAGCGCCTGGGCGTCGGGCGAGCAAGCGGCGGCCCGCGGCGCCAGCGAAGAGACGCTGCGTGCGCTGCGCGATGGCAACCTCGCGTACGAGGCGCGCTTCGACTTCATCTTCATCGTGTGCGCGACCGGTAAGAGCGCCGAGGAGATGCTGGCGCTCTTGCGGGCGCGCCTCGACAACGAGCGCGCGGACGAGCTGCGCATCGCGGCGGGCGAGCAGGCGAAGATCACTCGCCTTCGCCTGACCAAGCTGGAGGAGACCCGATGACGACTCGCGGCCCGATCACCACCCACATCCTCGACACCTCCCTCGGCCGACCCGCCGCCGGGGTGGAGGTGCGCCTCTACTTCGCGGACAAGGGCGACGCCGAGCTCGGCCGCGGCGTCACCGACGCCGACGGTCGGCTCGCCACCCTGATGGCCCCAGGCTCACTGACGCGAGGCACCTACCGCATCGCCTTCGAGACGGGCGCGTACTTCGCCGCGCAGGAGCGCGCCTGCTTCTATCCGCGCGTCGAGATCACGTTCACGGTGGCGAGCGAGACCGAGCACTACCACGTGCCGCTCCTGCTCAACCCCTACGGCTACTCGACCTACCGTGGCTCTTGATCGGTGCGCGGAGGCTCCTCCGTCGCCGACTCACCCTCCCTCGTGGTCGGCGGCGGGCGCCCGCGCTATCGTCGCGCGATGAGCTTGTCGGATCTCAGCGCTGAAGAAGACCTCGTCCTGCTCGGCCTCATGCGCGCCGTGGTGCGCGCCGATGGCGAGTACTCGGCGGCGGAGCAGAAGGCGATGGAGGCGCTCCGCGACGAGATGGGGCAAGAGCGCTTCGACGCGGCCGTGGAGGCGGCGAAGGCCCGCTTCACGTCGCTCGCGTCGCTGAAGGAGCACGCCGCCTCCATCGAGCGCGCGGACGCGCAGAGCGCGATCTTCAACCGGCTGGTCTCGGTCGCCGCCTCGGATGGCGTCCGAGACGAGGAGGAGAGGCCGCTGCGCTGGCTCGCGCGCACGTGGCCCAACGCGTCGCTGAAGGCCTGACGGCCTGAGCGGGCTTCGCGTCCGGGAACACGATCACGGTCACTCTTCGCTCACACCGGCACAGGCATCCAGCGTGAGCAGGCCCATTGGCGGCGGTGGGGCGGGGCTCTATGCTCGGGGCCCTTTCGACAGGAGGCGCGCGCGTGAGCTCGACCTTTCTCGCCCACTTGGCCAAGGAGACCGAGGCCCTGAAGGAGCAGGGGCTCTACAAGGCCGAGCGCGTCATCACGTCGCAGCAGTCGGCGCGCATCACCGTGGAGGGCGGGCGCGACGTCCTGAACTTCTGCGCCAACAACTACCTCGGCCTCGCCAACCACCCGCGGCTGATCGAGGCCGCGCAGGCCGGCGCGTCGAAGTACGGCTTCGGGCTCAGCTCGGTACGCTTCATCTGCGGCACGCAGGACGTACACAAGGAGCTCGAGCGGCGGCTCTCGGCCTTCCTCGGCACCGAGGACACCATCCTCTACTCGTCGTGCTTCGACGCGAACGGCGGCCTCTTCGAGACCTTGCTCGGCCCCGAGGACGCGATCGTCTCGGACGCGCTCAACCACGCGTCGATCATCGATGGCATCCGCCTCGCGAAGGCCAAGCGCTACCGCTACGAGAACAGCGACATGGCCGACCTCCGCGCCAAGCTCGAGGAGGCGAAGAAGGACGGCGCGCGCTTCATCCTGATCGCGACCGACGGTGTCTTCTCGATGGACGGCTACGTCGCGAAGCTCGGCGCGATCTGCGATCTGGCCGCCGAGGTCGGCGCGCTCACGATGGTCGACGACTCGCACGCGGTCGGCTTCATGGGTGAGCACGGCCGCGGCACCCACGAGTACTGCGGGGTGATGGGCCGCGTCGACATCCTCACCGGCACGCTCGGCAAGGCGCTCGGCGGCGCCTCCGGCGGATACACCTCGGGGCGCAAGGAGATCGTCGAGTGGCTGCGGCAGCGCAGCCGGCCTTACCTCTTCAGCAACACGCTCGCGCCGATGATCGCCGCGGCCAGCCTCGAGGTGCTCGACATGATCGAGGACGGCGGCGCGCTGCGGCAGCGGCTGCGCGACAACAGCGCCCGCTTCCGTGCCGGCATGGAGGCGCTCGGCTTCACGCTCTTGAAGGGTGACCACCCGATCATCCCCGTGATGCTGGGCGACGCGCGGGTCGCCAAGGAGATGGCCGATCGCCTCCTCGAGGAGGGCATCTACGTCATCGGGTTCAGCTTCCCGGTGGTGCCGCGCGGTCAGGCGCGCATCCGCACGCAGATGAGCGCCGCGCACGAGCCCGAGCACATCGATCGCGCGGTCGAGGCGTTCGGCAAGGTCGGTCGCGAGATGGGAGTGATCACGTGAAGGCGCTCGTGAAGAGCCGGCCCGAGGTCGGCATCTGGATGGAGGAGCAGCCCGTCCCGGAGATCGGTCCGAACGATCTGCTCATCGAGATCACCAAGACCGCGATCTGCGGGACCGACATCCACATCTACAACTGGGACGAGTGGTCGCAGCGCACGATCCCGGTGCCGATGACCGTCGGTCACGAGTTCGTGGGTCGCGTCGCGCAGGTCGGCTCGCACGCCGGCGGCTTCAAGATCGGCGATCGGGTGAGCGGCGAGGGCCACATCACCTGCGGCTACTGCCGCAACTGCCGGGCGGGCAAACGCCACCTCTGCCGCAACACGGTCGGCGTCGGCGTGAACCGGCCGGGCGCGTTCGCGCAGTACCTCGCGATCCCGGCGGTCAACGCGTTCAAGCTGCCCGACTCGATCTCGGACGACATCGCCGCGTTCCTCGATCCGCTCGGCAACGCGACGCACACCGCGCTGAGCTTCGATCTCGTCGGGGAGGACGTGCTCATCACCGGCGCCGGACCGATCGGCGTGATGGCGATCCCGATCGCCAAGCACGTCGGCGCGCGCCACGTGGTGATCACCGACGTGAACCCCTATCGCCTGGAGCTCGCGCGGAAGATGGGCGCGACGCGCGCGGTCGACATCCGCAGCGAGGACCTCAAGGACGTGCAGAAGCAGCTCGGCATGACCGAGGGCTTCGACGTCGGGCTCGAGATGAGCGGGAACGGCTCGGCCTTCCGCGACATGCTGGCGAACATGAACCACGGCGGGCGCGTGGCGATCCTCGGCATTCCGCCGGCGGAGGTCGCCATCGACTGGAACCAGGTGATCTTCAAGGGCCTGGTGCTCAAGGGCGTGTACGGCCGCGAGATGTTCGAGACCTGGTACAAGATGGTGTCGATGCTCCAGTCGGGGCTCGACGTCTCGCCGATCATCACCCACCGCTTCCCGATCGACGCGTTCCAAGACGGCTTCGACGCGATGCGCTCGGGGCAGAGCGGCAAAGTGATCCTCGACTGGGCGCAGCGCTGAGCCGGCAAGCTTGAGCCGCCTCGACTCGCTCCCGACGCCCTGCCTGCTCCTCGATCGGGCGCGCCTCGCGCGCAACTGCGCTCGCATGCAGGCGATCGCCGCGCACCACGGCGTGCGCCTGCGGCCGCACCTCAAGACGGCGAAGAGCGTAGAGGTCGCGGAGCTCGCGTTTGCCTCGGGCGAGCGCCGGGGCGCGGTCTCGACGCTGGAGGAGGCGGCCTACTTCGCGGCCCACGGCGTCGAGGATCTGACGTATGCGGTGGGGATCGCCCCGGCGAAGCTGGACGCGATCCTCACGATGCCGGCGAAGGTCGGGATCCTGACCGATGACGTCGACGCAGCGCGGGCGATCGCGGCCCACCCGGGACGCTTCGACGTGTGGATCGAGATCGACAGCGGTCAGCACCGCGGCGGGCTCGCGGCTGACGACCCGGCGCTGATCCCGCTCGCGCGGGTCCTCGCCGATGCGCCGCGGATCACGCTGCGCGGGGTCCTGACGCACGCGGGCCACAGCTACGCGTGCCGGAGTGTCGACGCCATCCAAGAGGTGGCGGAGGCGGAGCGCCGGAGCGCGGTGGAGGCCGCCGAGCGCGTCCGCGCCGCGGGCGTGCCCTGCCCGGGGGTGAGCGTGGGCAGCACGCCGACCGCGATGCGCGCGCGCGATCTGACGGGCGTGACGGAGCTGCGCCCGGGAGTCTACGTGTTCGGCGATCTCTTCCAGGCGTCGATCGGCTCGTGCGCGCGAGACGATCTCGCGCTGAGCGTGCTGGCGACGGTGATCGGCCGGCGCGATGACTGCGTGTGGATCGACGCGGGGGCGCTGGCGCTCACGCAGGATCGCAGCCTCGAGGGGTACGGGGAGGTCGTGGATCTCGATCTCGGGGAGCTGCCCGGCCGGCCGCGCGTGGACGCGCTGAACCAGGTCCATGGGCGGGTGGTGGCGAGCTCGGGCGCGCTGGACCTTGGGTCCCTGTCGGTGGGCGCGCGGGTCCGAGTGCTGCCGAACCATGCATGCCTGACCGCGGCGATGTTCGATCGCTACTTCCTGCTCGGCTCGAGTGAGACCTGGGCCCGCCTCCGCGGTTGATCGTCTCGGTCTCGTTGCTATGCCGGCCGACGCTTCGCTCGGAAGGGCCGGGACCTCGCCCTCGGCTCGGCTCCCGGCTTCCCGAACACGAACGCAAACACGAGCACGAGCGCGAGCTCGGACGGGAGCACGAACGCGGACGCGAGCTCAAAGGTCGATTGGGCGTCCGATCCGATCCCCTGCCCGCGACGCGGCAGCTCC
>JAEZBP010000483.1 GCA_023427125.1 Pseudomonadota bacterium
GAGCGCCTGCGTCGAGCCCACCGGCGCCTGCTCCCACACGCCCGACAGCGCGCTCTGGCCGCCCGGCCAGACCTGCGGCGCCACGGGCTGCGTGAGCGCGTGCTCCGAGTCTCCGTGCCGGCTGACCTCGCCGCAGTGCGGCTGCCCCGGCGGGCAGGGCTGCTACCTGAGCGGCAGCGTCCGCAGCTGCGCGGCGGCGGGCAGCGCCGCCGAGCGGGCGAGCTGCACCACCGCGAGCAGCTGCCAGCCCGGGCTGGTCTGCCTGAACGTCTCGAGCACCGCCGCGGTGGTCAACCAGTGCGGCCGCTTCTGCTCGGGCGACACGGACTGCATCGGCAACGGCTCGCTCTGCACCTACACGCTCGGCGACGGCGCGGGCGGCACGGTCCCCGGGGTGCGCGTCTGCAGCCGCGCCTGCGATCCGGTCACGAGCACGGGCTGCTCGAGCAACGCGGTCTGCCACGTGTACCGCGAGATGCCGAGCGCCGGGCGCTTCCTCACCGACTGCGCGGGCCCGGCCGGCTTCGGCTGGGAGCACGACTTCTGCATCGACAACACCGACTGCAGCCGCGGGACGTTCTGCGCGGCGTCGCTCGGGGAGTGCCTCGCCTACTGCAACACCTCGCGCGGCGACGCCGACTGCCCGTTCAGCGACGCCTGCTACCGCTTCGCCACGCCCCTCGTCGTGGGAGGCGTCGAGTACGGCTACTGCGACTACTGGTGAGCGGCCGGGCGGAGGCGCTCACCTCCGGCCCTTGAAGCCCATCATGCCCTGGATGACGCTCTCGCTCTCCTCGGCGACCTCCGCCTCCTCGCGCATGCGGTCGGCGCAGTCCTCGCAGACCTTGGCGGCCTTCTTGCCGACCTTCACCTTCACCAGCTCCTCGACTTCGCTGTCGCACTCTCGGCACGTGGGCATCGGTCCTCCTGAAAACTGCGCTCCGAAGGTCGGGCGGGGCCACCTTGCAAGGTTCTGCTTGCCACCGCGAGCGTGAGATTCTACTTCTTTGCCCACTCGGAGCACGCGGGAGGGAGAAGTCGGTCGGACATGGACGAGCGCATCGAAGAGATCTTGCAGTTCTGGTTCGGTCCGCCCGGAGAGGGCGAGCCCAGCGGCGTCGAGCTCTGGTTCGGCAAGAGCCTGAGGGTCGACAGGACCATCGAGAAGCGCTTCGGTAAGCTCGTCGAGAAGGCCAAGGCCGGGTCCCTCGACGGGTGGACGAGCACGCCGCGCGGCCGGCTCGCGGTCATCCTCCTCCTCGACCAGTTCTCGCGGAACATCTTCCGCGACACGCCCGCGTCCTTCGCCGCCGACGAGAAGGCGCTCGCGCTCTGCCTCGACGGGCTCGACGAGGAGATGGACAAGAAGCTCGCGCCGCTCGAGCGCGCGTTCTTCTACATGCCCACGATGCACGCCGAGGATCTCGACATGCAGCTCACGAGCGTCGAGGTCTTCGAGGAGCTCGTCGCCTCCGCGCCGCCCGAGCACAAGGCGACCTGCGAGACGTTCCTGAAGCACGCGAGGCGCCACCGCGACGTGGTGGAGCGCTTCGAGCGCTTCCCCCATCGGAACGCCATCCTCGGCCGCACCTCGAGCTCCGAAGAGGCCGCGTTCCTCCAGCAGAACGACGAGTAGTCAGCCGAGCAGGCGCTCGACCAGCCAGAACGAGGCGAGCGCCGCGATGCAGATCGAGCCGCCGCGCACGATCCAGCGCTCATGACCCCTCAGCGTGGCCGACCAGGCGAGGGGGTAGAGGAGCACGCCGACGAAGACGAGCTGCGCGAGCTCGATGCCGACGTTGAACGCCACGAGCGAGAGCACCCTCGCCTGCGCGGGCAGCCCGAGCTCGGCCAGCACGCCGCTGAAGCCGAAGCCGTGCACCAGGCCGAAGCCGAACGCGAGCCAGGGCATCGACCTGCGAGCGCGTGGGCGCCACAGGTTCAGGAGCGCGACGAAGACGATCGAGCCCGCGATCACGCTCTCGACCAGCCGCGCGGGGAGCACGACGATCCCGAGCGCCGCCGCGACGAGCGTGACGCTGTGGCCGAGGGTGAACGCGGTGACCAGCCACGCCACGTCCTTGAGCGCCTTCCGCATCCCCTCGCGCGCGGCGAGCCCGCCGGCGGTGAGCACCAGCGAGAGCAGGAAGAGCAGGTGGTCGTAGCCCGTGACCAGGTGGAGCGCGCCCTCGTGGAGGAAGCGCCCGAAGAGCGCGATGGTCGAGGGCGGATCGCCGAGCTCGGTGGTCTGCCGCCCGCGCCGCAGCACCACGGCGTCGCTCTGATCGGTCCAGCGCAGCCGCACGAACGCCTCGTGCTGGTCGTCGGAGTCGAAGATCGTGTCGTCGCGCAGCGTGACGCGATCGCGGGGCGCCGGGCAGCGCGCGTCGAGGCGGACCACCACGCGCGGGCCGTCGCGCTCGCGCAGCGTGGGCGGCGCCGCGTCGAGCGTGCAGGCGCCGCCGCGAGAGGTGAGCGTGAGGCCCCGCTCGAGCCACTCCCGGATGGCGTCTCGCTGCGCGAGGATCGCCGCCACCTCGGCGTCCTCGCCGAGGCCGAGCTCGACGGCGACGTCCACGGCCTCGAGCTCCACCTCCACGACGGCGCCCCGCTCGGTGCGCTCGACCACGAGCAGCTTGGTGCTCCCGCGGTGGGCCCGCGCCGCGCTCGACGCGACGATCGCGAGCAGGAGCACGATGATGGCGGCTCGAATGCGCACGGAGGAGGACGCAGGGTAACGGCGGGCGCGCCGGTGCGCGAGCGCAGCACCCTCTCTGGACGTGGCATAGGGCGGGCGCTACATGCCGCGCGTGGACGACGAGCGAAGCGACGAGCTCTCGGACGATCACTTCCACGACGAGTGCGGGGTGTTCGGGGTGTGGGGCGCCGAGGAGGCGGCCAACCTCACGTACCTCGGCCTCCACGCGCTGCAGCATCGCGGCCAGGAGAGCGCGGGGATCGTCTCGAGCGATCGACAGCGCCTCTTCGCGCATCGGGCGCTCGGTCTCGTGCAGGACGCGTTTCCGCAGAGCGTCATCGAGAAGCTCCCCGGCGAGCACGCGATCGGCCACGTGCGCTACTCGACCGCGGGCGACAGCGGGCTGAAGAACGCGCAGCCGCTCGCCGTGGACTACGCGCATGGGTCCTTGGCCATCGCGCACAACGGCAACCTCACGAACTTCAGCGAGCTGCGCCACCGCCTCGAGGCGGAGGGCTCGATCTTCCAGACCACGAGCGACACCGAGGTGCTCGTGCACCTCATCGCGCGCTCGAAGAAGGAGAGCACCGTCGATCGTGTGGTCGACGCGCTCAAGCAGGTCGAGGGCGCCTACTCGATGGTCTTCCTGACCCCGCGCGAGCTCATCGCGGTGCGCGATCCGCACGGCTTCCGGCCGCTCTGCGTCGGCAACCTCAACGGCGCGTACGCCGTCGCCTCCGAGCCGCCCGCCTTCCACCTCATGGAGGCGAAGTACCTGCGCGACGTCGAGCCCGGCGAGCTCGTCGTCATCGATGAGCAGGGCCTGCGCTCGCTGCGCCCCTTCGAGCCGCGCCCGACGAAGATGTGCGTCTTCGAGTACGTGTACTTCGCCCGCCCCGACTCGGTCCTCAACGGCACCAGCGTCTACGAGGCGCGCAAGCGCCTCGGCGAGATGCTCGCGGCCGAGCAGCCGGCCGACGTCGACGTCGTCATCCCCGTCCCGGACAGCGGCGTCGCCTCGGCGATGGGCTTCGCGCAGGCGCAGGGCCTGCCCTTCGAGCTCGGCCTGATCCGCAGCCACTACGTCGGCCGCACCTTCATCGAGCCTGCGCAGTCGATCCGCCACTTCGGCGTGCGCCTCAAGCTCAGCCCGGTGCGCCCGGTGCTCGAGGGCAAGCGCGTCGCGGTCGTCGACGACTCGATCGTGCGCGGCACCACCAGCCGCAAGATTGTGAAGATGCTGCGCGACGCCGGCGCCCGCGAGGTGCACCTGCGCATCAGCTCACCGCCGACCCGCTGGCCCTGCTTCTACGGCATCGACACGCCCTCGCGCAGCGAGCTCATCGCGTCGACACACTCGGTCGACGAGATCGCCCGCTACGTCACCGCCGACTCGCTCGGCTACCTGAGCCTCTCGGGGCTCCACCGCGCGGTCTCCGGCCAGGGCAGCGGCGAGGGCTTCTGCGACGCGTGCTTCAGCGGCGAGTACCCGATCTCGCTGCGCGAGAAGGACGAGAAGCCCCGCCACTCTCTCCCGCTCGTCGGCGTCTGAGCGCCTTCAGACCCGCCGCGCGGGCCCGGCCTCCCTGCTATCCTGGCCGCGTGAACGGCAGAGAGATCATCCTCGTCGCGTGCGCGATGGCGGCGGCCGCCGGGTGCGGCGCGGCGGCGAGCACCGGGCCGGAGGTCTCCGAGGTGGCGAGCGACGGCGACGGCTGCGGGCCCTACGCGCCGCGGCTCGGCGCGGAGTGCTGGAGCGCGGCGGGGACGCGCGGGCAGGTGCTCGCCGAGGCGCCGGAGGGAGCCTACGAGCTCGAGCTCGAGC
>JAEZBP010000405.1 GCA_023427125.1 Pseudomonadota bacterium
CTCGGGACGGGCGCCCCCTCCCGGGGCAGACCCTCCGAGGGCGGGTGATCGCCACCTTGGACGCCTCCGTCGCGGGCAGCACCGCGTTCGGCGTTACCCCGACGCCGATCACGGGCGTCGGGGGCGGTGACGTGTACCTCTTGCCCCTCGACGACCTCGAGCTCGGCGGGATCGCGCTTGTCGCGGGTCCGTCGCCCGACTCTCTGCGCGGGGCCATCGGCGGCAGCTTCACCGTCGATGCGCTCGTCGCCGTGACGGCGCGGGCCGCCATGGTCTCCGAGAGGGACATCGAGGGCGCGCGGCTGATCTTCGAGGAGATCGCCGATCTGGATCCCTCCGACGCGGACCCGCGCACCTGCGAGCGCGTCTCGGTCGGGTTCGGCTTCGAGGCGGTCCCCGTGACTCTCACGCGCTGAGTTGGTTGTGCGCGCGCTTCGCGAGCCGCGCGCCAAGCTCAGATCAAAGGCCGCCGCAGAAACACGGCGCTCGGGGAGCGCCGAGTGGAGCGGTCCGGCTGACTGGACACCGGGGAAAGGAAGCGCCGACAGGACGGAAAGTCCGTGCAGCTCAGCCGCGCGCTCGCGAGGCGCGCGCCGATTTTTCGACGGTCTTTCAGTCGCCCCGCGGGAGGCGCACCACGAAGCAGGCGCCCTCCTGCCCCGGTCCGTCGCGCTCCGCCCGATCGTGGACGCTCACCCGGCCCTTGTGGCGCTCGAGCGCGCTGTGCACGATCGCGAGCCCGAGGCCCATCCGCCCGGCGGCCGGGTTGCGCACCACCCCCTGGAAGATCTGCGAGCGGACCGGCGGAGCGACGCCGGGGCCGTCGTCGGCGACCGAGAGCCGCACCTCGTGCTCGTCGCCCTCCACCCGGAGCTCGACGTGGGTGCGGGTGTGCCGGAGCGCGTTCCCGAGCAGGTTGGCCACCACGCGGACCAGATCCTGGCGATCGCCGTACACCATCTGGACCGCGCTCGCGTGCACGTGGATGGGCTTTCCGCGCGCCACCGCGGAGCGCCCGAGGCCATCGGCGACCCCTCGGGCGAGCGCCGCGAGGTCGATCCGCTCGAGGCGCTGCGACTCGCTGGCGCACGCGTAGAGCTGCTCGAGGCGCTCGATCAGCGCCTCGAGCTGCGCGGAGGCGTGATCCATTAGATCGACCAGCTTGCGGTCGTCGGGGGAGAGCGGAGTCCCCTCGAGCAGCTCCGAGACCACGCCGCGCACCACGCTCAGCGGCGAGCGCAGGTCGTGGACGATCATGGCCTGGCGGGCTCCGGCGTCGGCCGAGCGCGCGACCTGCTGCGCGTGCACCTGCTGGAGCCGCCGGTGGGCCTCCTCCAGCGCGCTGTGCTGCGGGCGACCGCTCAGGGTCCTGCAGATCGAGGCGGCCGTGCGAGCGGCGGTGGCCACGTCGCTCTCGCAGCGTACGGTCGCGGCCACGCCCAGCAGCATGGCCTCCGAGGCGCCTCCCGGGTCGCGGACGATCGCCACCGTCGTGACGCGAGCGAAGAGGTCGCCGAGCGGTCGGAGCGCGCGGACCACCTCGCGCGGCGAGGACGTCAGGTCGACGACGATCCCCTCCGGCGGGTCGGCCACTCCAGGCTCGAGCCGCTCTCGAAAGGTCACGGGATCGACGGCGAGGAGCTCCGACCACGGCTCCCCGGCCCGGGCGGTCACCACGACGACCCCCCGCGGCGGTGCGGTCCAGCACGCCTCCACCCGGGTCTCGCTCCCCTCCGAGCTCGCTCTGCTCCCCCCCGTCGTCGTCATGCCCGCCCCGCGCCCGAAAGCCTCTTCGCCGGCCTCATTCAGCGCGAGCCAGCCGGTCAGCGCCAGGCCGCAGCGCGCGAGCGTCTCCGTCACCAATCGAGGTCCCATCGTCCCCACCCACTCGAGTCGCATGCCTCACACCTCCCCCGGATTGGTGTCTTGCAAACTCGAATGCCCCGCAATGGGTGTGCCGAGCGGCAGGTACAGCCATGTCGTGGAATTTGGCGCCGAGACGCTATAGGCGGTGGTCGAACATGGGAAAGTTTTCCCAGGCTATCCATGATATTTCCATCTGGAAACGGGTGGGAGACGTGCGCTATCGTCGGTGAGGTGACACGGGGGAACGTCCTTGTGGCGGACGACGAGCGTCTGATCCGCTGGTCGATCGCGCAGCGCCTGCATCAGCGGGGGTTTCGCGGGATCGAGGCTGCCGACGCCCGCGAGTGCCTGGCGAAGGCCGGCGAGGCGGACGCGGTGCTGCTCGACTACCGGCTGCCCGATCGGAGCGGCTTCGAGGTGCTGCGCGAGCTGCGGCGGCTACGCCCCGAGATGCCCGTGATCATGCTGACTGCGCACGCCAGCGTCGAGCACGCGGTGGAGGCCATGAAGCTGGGCGCGTTCCATTACGTGGCGAAGCCCTTCGAGCTCGATGAGCTCCTCCTGCTGCTGGAGGACGCGGTGAGGCGCGGCCGCGCGACGCCGGCCCGCACCGCGGCGCTCACCCGCGAGGCGCTGCTCGGAGGCTCCCGCGCGATCGACGCGGTGCGCCGGATGATCGGGCGGGTGGCCGCGAGCCCGAGCTCCACGGTGCTCCTGACCGGGGAGAGCGGCACGGGGAAGGACCTCGCGGCGCGCGCCATACACGGCGAGAGCCAGCGCGGCGCGGGCCCCTACGTCAATATCACATGCTCGGCGATCCCCGAGCACCTCCTGGAGTCCGAGCTCTTCGGTCACGAGCGCGGCGCGTTCACCGACGCGCGCTCCCGGCGGCGCGGGCTCCTCGAGCTCGCCGACGGAGGCACCCTCTTCCTGGACGAGATCGGGGAGATGCCGCTGGCGATGCAGGCGAAGTTGCTGCGCTTCCTGGAAGAGAAGGCATTCCGGCGGGTCGGCGGGGCGGCGGAGGTGCGGCCCGACGCGCGCGTCGTCGCGGCGACCAACGTGGAGCTCGAGGACGCGGTGGAGCGCGGCACCTTCCGGAAGGACCTCTTCTACCGCCTGGCCGTGGTGCGCATCGAGCTGCCTGCCCTGCGCGATCGCCGAGACGACATCGCGCTCCTCGTCCAGCACTTCGTCGAGGTGTTCGCGCGCGAGCTCGGCCGGGCCGCGTGCGTCACCCCGGAGGCCATGGCGCTCCTGGTCGAGCAGCCTTGGCCAGGCAACGTGCGCGAGCTGCGCAACGCCGTGGAGCGCGCGCTCCTCCTGAGCGAGGGGGACGTGCTGGGGCCCGAGGCCTTCGGGTCGGTCGGGTCCACGCGCGGCAGTCAGCGCGAGGGCGGCTTCCAGCTCCCCAGGCGAGGGGTGGACCTCGAGGAGCTCGAGCGCTCGCTGCTCATGCAGGCCCTCGAGCGCGCCGACGGAAACCAGCGGGTCGCCGGTGAGATGCTGGGCATGAACCGCGATCAGGTCCGCTACCGCATGGCCAAGTTCGGCATCGCGAGCCGCCGCGGGAGGCAGGGGCGGCCGTGAGCGGCGCGCCCGATCCGGCGCTCCTGTTCGACCATGCGGGGGTGGGGATCGCGCTGATCGATCAGCGAGGGGTCGTGCTCCGCGCGAACGCGGTGCTCGAGGCGATGCTCGGCCGGCCGAGCGCCGAGCTCGTGGGGCGCCCCTTGACCCTCCACCTCCTCGAGGGAGAGCACGCGAGCCACACAGCGATCCTCGCCGAGCTCGAGCACCGGGGCCTCTCTCACCGAGGGCTCGAGCGGCGCTACCGCAGCGCAGCCGGCGACGTGATCGTCGTGCGCGAGGTCGTCTCCTCCTCGAAGGCGGGGGCGGCCGTGGTGCTCCAGGACGTGACCGCGCTCTGGCGCGAGGAGCGCGAGCGGAGTGCCCAGAGGTGTCTCGCCCACTTGGGGGAGATGGCCTCCGTCGTCGCCCATGAGGTCCGCAACGCGCTGGCGGGGGTCGGCAGCGCGGTGGAGGTGATCGGGCAGGGCTTCTCTGCCGGCAGCGAGGAGCGGCTCGCCGTCGAGGAGGTCCGCCGGCGCGTCACCGACCTGAGCGCGATGTCGCGCGACCTCGTTCGGATGGCGCGGGCACGCCCGCTGCGCCGATTTCCAACCTCGGTGCGGGTCCTGCTGGCGGGGGTCGCTCGCAAGCTCGCCCCCACTCGGCTCGAGGTGAGCGGCGCGGACGCGGAGGTCGCGGCCGACGTGGAGATCCTCGCGATGGCGCTGCTCCACCTCATCACCACACGAGCGAGGGCCGGGACATCGCGGGTCCAAGTCCACGCCCGCCCGGAGTGGATCGAGCTGACCATCGACGGCGAGGCCGCCGAGGATCGCACGGGGACGCGGGTCGATCTCGACGCCTGCCTCGCGCGCTGCATCATCGAGGCGCACGGCGGCGAGGTCTTCGTCGATCCCTCCGCCGAACCCTCCAGGGCGGCTCGCGTCACGCTCCCTCGCGTCACGCCCGAGTGACGGGTGGTGGCCGCAGCTGTCCCCGTGCCCGTGCCAGCCGCGA
>JAEZBP010000462.1 GCA_023427125.1 Pseudomonadota bacterium
GCGCGGCGCCACGAGGTCACGGTCGTCCGGCAGCCGCCCCTCGATCGCGGCGGTCAGCTCGCGCTCCGCGATCGAGACGCGCTCGAGCCGCACCGTGAGCCGATCGCCGAGCGCGAAGGAGTGGCCCGAGCGCCGCCCCACGAGGCGCAGGCCCAGCGAGTCGAGCTCGTACCAGTCCTCGCCCAGCGTGTCGATCGGCACCCGCGCGTCCACGAAGGGCTCGTCGAACGCCACGTAGAGGCCGTGCTCGGCCACCCCGGTGATCGTTCCGTCGAAGCTCTCGCCGACCCGATCCTTCATCAGGATCGCGCGGTAGAGATCGTTGGCCTCGCGATCGACCTGCATCGCGCGCCGCTCGAGGCGGCTCGACACCGCGGCCTGCAGCTTCAGCGTCTCCGCCAGCTTCTCGTGGTCGATGCGGTCCTCGCGCACGAGGTCGCGCACCACGCGGTGCACGGCCAGGTCCGGATAGCGCCGGATGGGCGAGGTGAAGTGGAGATAGTTGCGCGCCGCCAGCGCGAAGTGGCCGATGTTCGTGGTCTGGTAGCTCGCCTGCTGCATCGCGCGCAGCAGCAGCGAGTTGAGCGCCTGCGCGTGCGAGGTGCCCTCCACCTGCTTGAGGAAGTCGGCGAGCTTGCCGGGGTGCACGCCCGCGTCCTCGTCGAGCTGGTAGCCGAGCGAGCTCGCGAGCTCCGCGAAGATCTCGATCTTCGCCTCGTTCGGCGCGCCGTGGACCCGATAGATCGCGGGGACGCCGCGGCGCGAGAGATCGGTCGCGACGACCTCGTTCGCGAGGAGCATCAGATCCTCGATCATCCCGTACGCCTTGCGCACGCCGGGATCGGTGCGCGAGCGGCGGATGTCGATCGGCTCGCCGTCGTCGTCGAGCACGATCTGCGGCTCGGGCAGATCGAAGTCGAGCGAGCCGCGCTGGCGGCGGCGGGCGCGCAGGACGGTCGAGACGTCCCAGAGGGCGCGGAGCAGCTCGAGCCGCTTCTCGGCCTCGTGCTGGGGCTGGCCCTCCGCGGTGAAGTGCAGCGCGCGAGCCACGCCCTCGTAGGAGAGGCGCGCCCGTGAGCGCATCACGCCCTCGAGGAAGCGGTACTTCTTGATGGCGCCCTTGGGTCCGACCTCGGCCTCGACCGCGAGCGTGAGGCGATCCTCGTCGGGCACGAGCGACGCGAGGTTGCTCGAGAGCTCGTGCGGGAGCATCGGGATCACGCGATCGGGCAGGTAGATCGAGGTGGCGCGATCGAGCGCCGACTGATCGAGCGCGGTGCCGGGCCGCACGTAGTACGAGACGTCGGCGATCGCGACGACCACGCGGAACGATCCGCCCGGCAGGCGCTCGGCCCACACGGCGTCGTCGTGATCGCGCGCGTCGGGCGGATCGATCGTGACGAGATCGAGGTGGCGCAGGTCCTCGCGCGGCGCGATCTCCTCGGGCCGGAGGCGGGTGCCGAAGACCTGCGCCTCGGCGAGCACCTCCTCGGTGAACGCCTCCTCGATGCCCTCGCGGATCTTGATCTTCTCGATCTCGACGGCGGCGCTGCCGCGCACCCCGAGGGTGCCGAGGACGCGCGCCTCCATGCGATCGTCCGGGAAGCGCGGGTAGGTCTCGATGATGGCGACGACCTCCTCGCCCGGCTTCACGCCGAGCGGGATGGTGCCGACCACATCGACCGCGTCGGGCAGGCGCGGATCGCCCGGCTCGATCCAGTGGCGATCGCCGCGCACGCGCAGGAGCCCCGCGACGCGGCTCACGCCGTGGCGGACGACCTCGAGGACCTCGCCCTCGCGGCCCTTCGGCGAGGGCTTGGTCCGCACGCGGACGCGATCGCCGTGCATGGCGTGCCCGACGTAGGGCGCGGGCACGAAGACGTCGGGGCCGCCGTCCTCGGCGGCGACGAACGCGAAGCCGCGGGGGTGGCGGGTCAGCCAGCCGGTGAGCTCGTCGCCGCGCGGCTCGGCCGCCGGCCGAGGCTCCGCGGTGGGCTTGGGGGGGCGCGGCCGCTTCTCGAGCCGATAGCGGTTGCCGGGCATCTCGCGCGCCATGCCGAGGCCCTTGAGCTGCTCGAGCACGTCGCGCACGTCGTCGCGGGAGGTCTTGGGGAGGTGGAGCGCGCTCACGACCTCCATGAGGTGCATGGCGCGGGGCGCTCGCTCTTGGAGCGCGGTGAGGACGGCTTCCCGTCCGATATTCGCAGATGTCATTGAGCTTTATGGATTCTCGAAGTGGGCCAGGGACACGGTCCGCCGCGGACGCTCCCGAGCACGGGGAGCAGGCGACCTGTCGTGGCGAAAGCGTGGGGGTGGTGCTCGTGGTCGGCGCCAGGCCCCTCGTCCATCGAGGTCACCATCGGCGCTCGCCGCACACCCGAGGCGGGATGTAGCTGCCAGCTCGCCTCGGGTCAACTGCTGGCTTTGCGCGCGCTCAGCTAGCGCAGCGCGTGGAGGCCGCCGTCGTCCGAGCCGACGTAGAGCGTGCCGTCCGCGCCGAGCGCCGCGGTCGAGTCGATGTCCTGGCCGAGGTTCACCTCCCACACGATCTCGCCTTCCGGGCTGAACGCGTAGAGGTGATCGTCCTGCGAGCCGACGTACACGCGGCCGTCCGCGTCGACGCGCGCCGACGCGCGCACGCGGCCCGAGAGGGCGACGCGCCAGCGGAGCTGGCCTGCCGGCGTGATCGCGTAGACGTGCCGGTCGTAGGCGCCGACGTAGAGCGTGCCGTCGGCGCCGATCGCCGGCGTCGCGCGGACGTCGCCGCCGGCGGTGAAGCGCCACCGCTCACGGCCGTCGGGGCCGAACGCGATCACGTGGCCGCGATCGGTGCCGACGTAGATGGTGCCGTCGTCGGCGATCGCGGGGGCGCTCTCGACGCTCGCGCCGGTGCGCGCCTCCCACGCGGCCTCGCCGCTCGGGCGCACCGCGATGAGGCGGCCGTCGACGGTCCCGAAGAGGACCAGCCCCGCCGGGTGGAGCGCCGGCGAGCTGCGCACCTCGCCCGCCGCCGCGACGTGCCAGCGCACGTTGCCGCCCGGATCGATCGCGTAGAGCCCGTCGGCCGTGACGTAGATGGTGCCGTCCTCGCCGAGCACCGGGCTCGAGTCGACCGGCACCGGCAGCGCGCGGCGGAAGCGCAGCTGCCCGCGCGGCGTGAGCGCGATCAGCGAGCCGTCGTGGCAGCCCACGTAGATCGTGCCGTCTCCGCCGACCGCCGCGGTGGAGTAGAACTTGTCGCTCCCCGTGTAGCGCCAGCGCAGCCTGCCGTCGGGGCCGACCGCGCTGAACGTGCGATCGAGCGAGCCGACGTAGACCGTGCCGTCGGGAGCGACGACCGGCGAGGCGAAGATGCGCGCGCCGGTCCGATGCACCCACGCGGCCGAGGGAGCGCTCGCCGGCCCGCGGTGCGTCGAGCGCCCGGTGTGCCGGGGCCCGCCCATGAACATCGCGCGCTCGGCCTCCGGCGTCGCCGAGGGCTCGGCGGTGTGAGCGATCGGATCGACGCTCGCCCCGCCCTCGAGCTGCTGCTGGACGGCGATGCGCGCCTCCTCCTGGAACATGCAGCGGCCCTGGTGGCAGATGCGGTCGGCGTGGCACTCGCGATCCGACATGCACGGCGTCGGGGTCACCGTGGCCGCGCCGCACGAGGTGCACGCCGCGGCGAGAGCGAGCAGGCAGAGCGCGCGGTGCATCGCTCGCCGAGATAGCAGGAGGCCCGGACCGTATCAACGGCCCATGCCCGAGCCCGAGCCCGAGCCCGTGCCCGAGCCCGAGCCCGTGCCCGTGCCCGTGCCCGTGCCCGAGCCCGAGCCCGAGCCCGTGCCCGTGGCCGTGCCCCTGCCCGTGCCCGAGCCCGTGCCCGTGCCCCCCTGCGTCTGCGCGAGATCGGAAGGGCAGGGGCAAGGGCAAGGGCAGGGGCAGGTTTCGGAGGCCTCGATCCCGATCCCGACCTCAGCGGCCCGGCATGGGGGCCCTTCTCCGGTGCTCGAGGGCGAGGGCGAGGGCGAAAGGGACGAAGATCGCCGCGATGACGAGCGGCGCCTCGCGCTGCAGCGGCTCGTAGCGGAGGTAGCTGAGCGGGACGAGGAGGCCGAGGAGCGCGACGGCGCGGCTCTGTGCGATCGCGGCGAGCGCGAGCAGCGGGAGCACGTACCAGGGGTGGACGACCCGCGAGAGGAGGAGGTGCGCGGCGAAGGCGAAGAGGAGGCCGAGGGTCAGGCGTCCCGCGCGGCCGTCTTGCGCGAGCGCGCAGATCGCGATCGCGATGAGCGTGAGCGCGCTCAGGATGGGCATGAGCAGGTCGTCGACCGGCGCAGTGACCCCCTCGCGGTAGCCGAGGAGGAAGCGCGCGCCGTAGTAGATCGGCGCGTTGAACGAGAAGGTCTCGGAGTAGAGCGCGAGCGACTCCGTGATGTGGGGGACGAGCGTCGCGGACGCGAAGGGGGCGAACGTAAAGAGGAGGACGAGCGGCGCCAGCAAGAGCGGGAGCGCGGGGCGGAGGCTCCGGTGCTTGCGCCACGCGAACACCAAGAGGACGGGCAGGGCGAGCAGCGCCGTCAGCTTCGCGCTCGCCGCGAGGCCGAGCAGGACGGCGGCGCGCGCGGGCCGCTCGTCGAGGAGCGCCATGATCGCGACGAGGAGGAGCGGTACCATCAGCGCCTCGGTGTGCCCGCCCGCGGCGACCTCCCAGTAAGCGAGCGGATGCCACGCATAGAGGAGCGGCCAGCCGCGCGAGACGCCGAGGCGCGCGCAGAGCCCAATCAGGAGCGCGACCGTGAAGAGATCGGCGAGGACGAAGAGCGCGCGGAGGACGCTCGTGGGATCGACGTCGATCGCCCGCCCGATCCCGACCGCGATCGCGAAGCTCGCCTGCGCGAGCGGCGGATAGACCGAGTAGTAGCTCGGCGAGTTCATGCGCGAGAGCGCGTCCTCGCCGAGGCCGGCGGGCGGCGCGATCGCGTCCGGGCGCGCCGCGAAGGGATCGCGGCCCTCGACGATCAGCGCGCCGTCCCACACGTAGCGGTAGGCGTCGTCGGAGAGCGAGACCGGCGCGCAGAGGGCCGCGAGGCGGAGCAGCAGCG
>JAEZBP010000486.1 GCA_023427125.1 Pseudomonadota bacterium
TCGATCCGAACCCGCACCAGATCGACGCGGTGCTCTTCGCGCTCGAGCGCATCCCGGAGGGCGGGTGCATCCTCGCGGACGAGGTCGGGCTCGGCAAGACGATCGAGGCGGGGCTCGTCATCGGCCAGCTCCTCGCGGAGGGGAAGTCGCGCGTCCTGCTCATCACGCCGAAGGCCCTGCTCGGTCAGTGGCGGCAGGAGCTCTTCACGCTCTTCGGGATCGACGCGCGCGAGTGGGCCGACGCCGATCCGGCCGAGCCGGGCGTGTTCCTGGTCACGCGCGACTTCGCGGGCAGCCCCCGTGGGGCGAGCGCGCTCGCTGCCGCGCCGCCCTTCGATCTGTGCGTCATCGACGAGGCGCACGAGGTCTTCGCCGGGATCTACGAGCGCTTCGATCGCTACGGCAGCTACCTCGAGGACTCGCCCAAGGCGAAGATCGCCGGCCGGGGGCGCGCGCGCCGGCGCGGCACGCCGGTGCTCCTCTTGACGGCCACGCCGATCCAGAACTCGCTCGCCGAGCTCTGGGGTCTCGCGCAGTTCGTCGAGCCGACCGGCACGCTGCTCGGCGACCTGCGCACCTTCCGCGAGCTCTTCTGCGCGGGCGACGACCGGCGCCTGGCCGAGGGGCAGGAGCACGAGCTGCGCGCGCGCCTCGCCGCGATCTGCCGCCGCACGCTGCGCCGCCAAGCGCAGGAGTTCATGAAGCAGCCCTTCGTCGGCAGGCGCGCGCGGCTCTTCGAGTACGCGATGAGCGCGGAGGAGCGCGCGCTCTACGACGACGTGACGGCCTACCTGCTCGAGCCGGGGATCTGCGCCTTCCGCGGGAGCTACCGCACGCTCCTGCTCATCGGCTTTCATCGGAGGATGGCCTCTTCGCTGCCCGCGCTCGCGGCGAGCCTCGAGAAGGTCGCGCTCCGCCTGGAGAAGCTGCTGACCAAGGCGGAGGACTCTGACGATTCGGACAGCGGCGAGGCGGAGGTCGCCGACGACGCGCGCGATCTGGAGGACGACGAGGAGCTCGAGGAGACCGATCGCGACGAGGGCACGCTGCCGCCGCCCGAGGTGATCGAGGCGGAGCTCGCGCGGGTCCGGGGCTTCGTCGCGCGGGCGCGATCGATGAAGGGCGACAGCAAGGCTCAGGCGCTGATCAAGGCGGTGCGCCTCGTGCTCGAGCGCGGTGAGTCGGGCGAGGGCAGCGGCAAGGTGATCGTCTTTACCGAGTCGCTGACCACGCAGGAGTACCTGCGCCGCACCCTGCTCGAGCACGGCCTCGTCACCGACGAGGAGATCACGCTCTTTCGCGGTCAGAACGACGACGCGCGCGCCCGGCAGGCGCTCCTACGCTGGCAGGAGGAGGTCGAGCCGCACCTGCCCGAGGGCTCCCGCCCGAGCAAGGAGATCGCAGTCCGCCTCGCGCTCGTGCACGAGCTGAAGACGCGCTCGAAGGTCTTCATCGCCACCGAGGCCGGCGCCAAGGGCCTGAACCTCCAGTTCGCCGACACGCTGATCAACTACGACCTGCCGTGGAACCCGCAGCGCATCGAGCAGCGCATCGGCCGCATCCACCGCTATGGCCAGCAGAAGGACGTCACGGTCATCAACTTCCTCGCGAAGGACAACGAGGCGCAGCGGCTCACCTTCGAGATCCTCAGCCAGAAGCTGGATCTCTTCGGCACCGTGCTCGACGCCTCGGACGTGGTCCTGCACGAGTCGCGAGGCGGCTCCGACGCGCTCGCCGGCGCGCTCTCGGCCGACTTCGAGGCCAGCCTGCGCCGCATCTACGAGCGGGCGCGCACGCTCGAGGAGATCCAGGCGGAGCTGGCGGCGCTGCGCGAGAGCATGGACGAGCGGCGGGCGCGCTTCGAGGCGATGCACCAGCGCACGGCGGGGCTGATCGAGAGCCGCTTCGACGAGCAGGTGCGGCAGTCGTTCCGGCGCATCCAGGACGCGCTCCCGCGCGAGCTCGCCGCGTTCGATCGCGATCTCGCCGCGGTCTTCGAGGCGTACCTCGCCGCGATCGGCGCCCGCTACCGGCGCGAGGAGGAGGCGGGGCGGCTCCGGCTCTTCATCGAGCCGTGCGCGGCGCTGCCCGCCCCCTTCGCGGAAGGCGTCACCGCGGTGATCGGCGACGCACAGGGGCTGACGGGCGTCGAGCCGCTCCACCTCGGGCACGCGCTCGTGCGCGCGGCGGTGGAAGAGGCGCGCGAGGCCACAGCCTCTCGCTTCGCGGTGCGCGTCTCGGTGCCGGCCCGCCTCGGCGGGCGGCGGGGGCGGCTGCGCCTGGTGAAGGTCCGCGGCGAGGGCTTCGAGCCCGGCGAGGCGCTCGTCCCGGTCGTGCTCTTCGAGGGCGAGGTGGCGCCGCTGTCTGTCGCCGACGCGGCGGCGATCCTCGCCGGCGCCTTCGTCGAGAGCGCGGATGCGAGGTGCGCGATCGGTGACGAGGAGCTCGACGACGCCACCGAGGAGCTGCTCTTCGTCGCCGGCGAGCTCGGCAACGAGCGGGAGCACGCGCGCTTTCAGCGGAGCGTGGAGCAGATCGAGACCTCGGTGGAGGATCGGCTCGTGCTGCTCGAGCGGCGGCGCGGCGAGCTCGACGCCCGCATCGCCGAGGCCGAGCGCAAGCGCGACGCGGCGATCGGGGCCGACGTGCGCAAGAAGGCCGAGCGCTCGCTCGAGGGCCTCGAGGCCGAGCGCGGCGAGCTCGTCGCCGAGATCGAGCGGCTGCGCGCGCGCGACGACGAGCAGTACGCCCGCTGGATGGAGCGCGCCCACGCGCGATGGTCACGCCCCCCGCGGGTCACGACGATCCTCGAGGCGGACCTCGAGCTCGTGCCTGGGACGGCAGAATGAGCGCGGCGGAATGAGCGAGGAGAGCGAGGACGTGGCGTTGAAGATCGTCCATACCGCCGACTGGCACCTCGGGGCTCCCTTCGTGAGCTTCGAGGAGCCCGCGCGCACGACGCTCAGCCGCGCGCGGCTCGACGCGGTCGATCGCATCCTCGACGTCGCCGAGCGCAGCCGCGCCGACGCGCTGCTCTGCGCCGGGGATCTCTTCGACGTGCCCAAGCCCGAGCGCCTCTGGTGGGAGGGGCTCGCGAGCAAGCTCGCCAAGCGCAAGTGGAGCGGGCGCCCCGTCTTTCTCTTGCCCGGCAACCACGATCCGCTCGTCGACGGCTCGCCCTATCACCCCGCCCACCCGTTCCGCGCGCTCTTGCCGCCGTGGGTGCACGTGGTCGATCGCGACGACTTCGCCTTCGAGCTCGGGCCGGACGCCGTCCTCTACGCGCGCCCCTGCCGCACGCAGGCGGGCGAGCTGGATCTGGCGATGCGGCTGCCCGCACGCGAGCCGGGGGACACGCGGATCCGCATCGGGATGGTGCACGGGCAGACGTTCCACATCCCGGGCCATCAGATGAACTTCCCGATCGCGCCCGACGCCGCGGTCTCGCGCGGCCTCGACTACCTCGCGATCGGCGACACCCACGCCCACGAGGACGTCGGCGACCCGATCCCGATGGTCTACCCGAGCACGCCCGAGCAGCTCACCTTCGGCGAGAAGGACACGGGCTACGTCGCGGTCGTGCTCTTCCGGCGGCATGGGCGCCCGCCGATCGTGCAGAAGGAGCGGGTCGCGTACTGGACCTGGCGCACCGAGACGGCGCGGGATCTGGCGAGCCTGCGCGCGCTGCGCGACGAGACCGAGCTGAAGCGGACCGTGCTGCGCCTTAGCCTCGAGCTGCGCGCGACGCCGGCCGAGTACGCCGAGGTCGAGGCGATCCTCGCCGAGCTCTCGGGCACCGCGGCGAGCAGCGGGCGGGTCGGGGTGATGCAGCTCGACGCCGAGGGCCTCGTGCTCGACACCCGCGAGGTCGAGCAGGTCTTCGAGGATCTGCCGGCGGTGGTCCGCGCGGCGGTGCGCCGCTTGAAGGAGGAGGAAGAGACGGGGCCGAGTCCCGAGGTCGCGCGGCGCGCGCTCTATCATCTCTATCGGCTCTCGAGAGGTGCGACGTGAGCCTTCGGTTCGCGAAGCTCCGTGTCGCGTCCTTCGGCTGCGTGCGCGAGGCGAGCCTCGAGCTCGGCCCGGGCCTCAACGTCCTCTACGGCCCGAACGACCTCGGCAAGTCGACGCTCGGCCGCGCGATCCGCGCCGCGCTCCTGATCCCGCACGGCTCGAGCGCCGCGAGCGCCTTCGTGCCGTGGGACAGCGACGAGACGCCCGTCGTCGAGCTCACCTTCGAGACGGATCCGGCGCGCATCTGGCGCATCGAGAAGCGCTTCGGTGAGGGCGCGCGCGGCTCCTCGATCCTGCGCGCCTCGCGCGACGGCGCGAGCTTCACCATCGAAGAGAAGGCGCGCGCGGTCGACGGCAAGGTCCGCCAGCTGCTCGGCTGGGGCATCGCGCCGCCGGGAGGCAAGGGCGGTCCGAAGGGGCTGCCGAGCTCGTTCCTCGGCGCGGTGATCCTCGGCGAGCAGGCCGACGTGGCCAGCATCTTCCGCCAGACCCTCGCGGCCGACACGCACGACTCGGGGCGCGAGCGCCTGACGGCCGCGCTCGAGGCCTTCGCGCAGGATCCGACGTTCAAGCGCATCCTCGACGCGGCCCAGGCGAAGGTCGGCCTCGCGTTCACCGCCACCGGCAGGCCGCGTCGCGATCAGGGCTCGCCCTTCAAGCAGGTCGCGGAGGCGGTGAAGCGCGCCAAGGACGAGCTCGAGCGCGCGCGCGGCGAGCTCGACGAGTACCAGCAGGTGAAGCAGCGCCTCGAGGACCTCGTGGTCGAGCGGGACAGGGCCGCCGAGCGCCACGCCGAGCGAGCGGAGCAGCTCGCGCGGATGCGCGAGGAGCGCGAGGCGGCGCGGGCTCGTGAGCAGGTGGAGG
>JAEZBP010000595.1 GCA_023427125.1 Pseudomonadota bacterium
TGCGGGGGCTGAGCTTCTCGCTCGGCCCCGGCGAGCGCGTGGCCCTGGCCGGCCCCTCGGGGATCGGCAAGACCACCGTCCTGCGCGCGCTCTGCCTGCTCGACGATCCGATCGAGGGCGCGCTCTCGCTCGATGGGAAGACGCCCGAGGAGCTCGGCGCGGTGCGCTGGCGGCGGCGCGTCGTGCTGCTCTCGCAGCGCGCGGTCTTCTTCGGCGGCGCGGTCGCCGAGGAGCTGGCCCGGCCCTTCACCTACGCCTCGAGCGAGGGCCCTTTCGACGCTGGAGAGGCGCGCGCGATGCTCGGCGCGCTCGCGCTGGCGAGCGCGTGGGATCGGCCGGTCGCGCAGCTCTCGGAGGGCGAGCGGCAGCGCGTCTCGCTCGTGCGCGCGCTCCTCGTGCGGCCCTCCGTCCTCCTGCTCGACGAGCCGACGAGCGCGCTCGATCCGGCGTCGACCGAGGCGGTCGAGGCGCTGGTCGCGAAGAGCGAGGCGGCGCTCGTGCTCGTCTCCCACGCGGCGTCGCAGCGCGAGCGGATGGGCGCCCGCGCGATCGATCTCGGGGCGCTCCGGGTGACCGATGGCTGAGGGCGGCGCGATCGCGATCGACGCGTGGCACCTGGCGCTCTCGGCCGTGCTGGTCCTCGCCGCGGGCGTCGTCAGCGTCGCGCTGCGGCTCGGCATCGAGAAGCGCCTCGCGATCGCGAGCCTGCGCACCGTCGTGCAGCTCCTCCTGGTCGGCTACGTGCTCGGCTGGGTCTTCGCGCTGCGCGAGCCCTTCCTCGTCCTGGTGCTCCTGACGGTGATGGTCGGGGCCGCCTCGCGCGCGGCGGTCGGACGCTCGAGCCGGCGCTATCGCGGCGTGCACGGCGTCGCGTTCGTCACGCTCTGCCTCTCCGGCCTCGCGACCACCCTCGCCACCACCGAGCTCGTCATCGGCGTCGAGCCCTGGTGGCGGCCGCAGTACGTGGTGCCGCTGCTGGGCATGGTGCTCGGCAACGGCCTGACCGGACTCTCGCTCTGCCTCGACGATCTCCTCCAGAGCTTCGCGGAGCACAAGGACAAGGTCGAGGCGGAGCTGGCGCTCGGCGCGACGCGCTGGGAGGCCGCGCGCGATCCGGTGCGCCAGTCGATCCGCCGCGGCCTCATCCCGATCCTCAACTCGATGAGCGTCGTCGGCATCGTCTCGCTCCCCGGCATGATGACCGGACAGATCCTCGAGGGCGCCGATCCGGTGCGCGCGGTGCGCTACCAGATCGTCATCATGTTCATGCTCGCCGGCGCGACCGCGCTCGGCTGCATGCTGCTGGCGCTCGCGACCTACCGGCGCCTCTTCAACGCGCGCCACCAGCTTCGCGCCGAGCGCATCGAGAAGATCCCGGATTGACTCCGGCGCCACGCCTTGAGCCGGCTCGCGGTCGGTGGCAGCGTTCGCCATCGCATGTCGAACGATCTCAAGTCCATCGCCTCGGTCGCGCACGTCGAGCGCCTCGACGGCCCGAACGCCGACCCGAGCGCGCCGCCGAGCCTGCTCGTCGAGGTCCCGCACGGCGCCGACCGGCGCGCGCACTACGACGCGCTGCGCGCTCGGCTGGTGGGCGATCTGCCCGCCGACCTCCACGTCTTCTTCCACGTCAACACCGACGTGGGCGCGTGGGACTACGGCAGGCGGGTGGCCGAGCGGGTGATCGCGCAGCACCCCGATCGCTCGGCGCTGCTGATCCGCTGCCTCGTCCCGCGCACGTTCATCGACACCAACCGCCTCGAGGACACCAAGGACGATCTCGCGAAGAGCGGCATGACCGCGGGCGTCGCGCCCTACGTGCGCCACCGTGACGACATCTCGCTCCTCCTCGGCCTGCACCGCGCGTACGTCGGGCTGATCGAGCGGGCCTACGAGCAGGTCTGCGGCAACGGCGGCTTCGCGCTGAGCCCCCACACCTACGGCCCGCGCACGATGGGCATCGCGAAGATCGACGACGCGATCGTCGAGGAGCTGCGCAAGGCGCACGAGCCCGAGGCGTGGGCGAGCTGGCCGGTGCGCGCCGAGATCGATCTGATCACCCGCACCGCCGAGGGCGTGCGCCACCCGCCCGAGGACATGGTGGAGCGGGTGCTCGCCGGCTACCGCGCGCTCGGCTACGAGACGGTCGAGGGCGGCGCCTACACGCTGCACCCTGCCACCCAGGGCTACTACTTCTCGATGCGCTACCTCGGCCAGGTGCTCTGCCTCGAGGTGCGCCGCGATCTGCTCGTCGAGGAGTACACCCCCTTCGAGGAGATGCGCGTCCGCCCCGAGCTCGCGGACCGAGTCGCCGGTCCCCTCGCCGACGCCATCGGCGCCCGGCTTGCCCGCAGCTGAAGGCTTGTCGCTCGGCGCTGCTTGCTGGCGCGCGCATTTCGCGCGCGGCCGAGCGGAGCGGGCTTTCCGGTCGGCGTTTCCCGTCCCCGGGTGTCCATGATTCCGCGACCGTCTCGAGCTGAGCACGACGCACTTGCGCCCCGATCAATCGATCGGGCGCGGCGCGCGATCGGAGGCTTCCCTCGGCGAGCGATGACCCCACGGTCCGAGCGCGCACGATGAGTGAAGCCAATTCCGCCAGCGCGCCGTTGGCGACGCGCGCCTTGCTGGAGCCCCCCGGCGGGCTCCTGATGTGGATCGTCGTGACGCTCGAGCTCGTCACGTTCGGGATCATCCTCGTCTTCCTGGCCGGGTTTCGGGCGAGCGAGACCTCGGTCTTCGCCGCCGGCCAGCGCCTGCTCGATCCGAGCTTCGGGCTCGGGCTGACGCTGACGCTCCTGACGAGCGGGTGGCTCGTGGCCGAGGCCGTGCACTCGGTGCGCCTCGAGCGCCTCACGCGAGCGCGCTGGTTCTACGCCGCGGGGATCGGGCTGGGCTTGGTGTTCGTGGGCCTCAAGGCCTACGACTACGTCGCCAAGCGCGCGCTCGGGCTGGGGCTCAGCGATGACTTCGGGGCGGCGTACACGCTCGCCACCGGCTTCCACCTGGCCCACGTGCTCGTCGGGCTCGTGATGCTCGTGTACGTGGCCACGCGGGTGGGTCGCAAGCCCTTCGAGCAAGCGGAGACCGCGGTCGCGGGCACCGCTCTCTTCTGGCACATGTGCGACATCGCGTGGCTCTTCCTCTTTCCGATCTTCTACGTGAGCTGACTGGGATGCGAGTCGCCGTCTACCTCGTGATGATGCTCGTCGCCGTGATCGCCGTGATCGAGGGCGAGATCGCGCTCGCGCTAGCGCTCGCCGGCGTCAAGGCGCTGCTCGTCGGCGTCGGGTACATGGAGCTGCGCTCCGCCGCGCGCTCCCACATGCTGGGCTTCGCCGCGGCGATGGCCGCCCTGACCGGCGTCCTCGTCACGATCGCGGCCGGCTGAGCGCTGCGACCCTGCGCGAGGCCGGCGCGGCGGGTCACGGGCACTGAAAGGTGCAGCCGTACGCGCAGAAGGTGCACTCGGACGGCACGCACACCTGCGCGCCCGTGTCGCCGCGCGTGCCGCACGAGGAGCCGGGGCAGCAGTCCTCGTCGCGCGTGCACGGCGCGCAGCACGCGGCGCAGGAAGGGGT
>JAEZBP010000524.1 GCA_023427125.1 Pseudomonadota bacterium
AGGCGCCGCTGGCGCCGCTGGTTGAGGAGCCGCCAGGCGGCTTGATGGGCGTGGTCATGAGAACCCTCCGGGGAGAGTAACGAAACGGGCTCGGACGCCGCAAGGACGACGACCGGGACAGATGCGCCCCTCATCGGGCGGTGCTTCGCGAGCGTTGCGTGCCCGCGGCGCAGAAACCGTGGCTTGACACTCGGGAGGCCGCTTACCTATATCTTTTCGAGGAATTGCTGGCTTGCGCGCGCTACGCGAGCGCACAGATCGCGGCTTTCCGCCTCCCCGACCGGCATCCACCCACGACGACGAGTGAGCCACGACGACGCAGCCCGGGACGATCACACCGCTGGCGCCGGCGCGCCCGCCAGCGAGGGCGGTCCATGTCAGGACTCGCGCGGGGGGCCGCGCGAGAAGCCCTGCTCGATGACCACCGGAGATCTCGCGAAGGCCTGTGAGACCACCGTCCGGACGGTCCGGTTCTACGAGGAGGCGGGCGTGCTCTGCCCCGAGATGCGGAGCGAGGGTGGGCACCGGCTCTTCGGCGACGGCGAGCTGGCCAAGCTCCAGCTCGTCATGGACCTGCGCGAGGCGGGCGTCTCCCTGAACGACATCCGCTCGCTCTTCGAGCTCAAGCAGCGGTGCGCCACGCCCGAGGAGGCGAGCGCCTGCATGTCCAAGGTGCTGGGCCGGCAGATCGAGGAGATGCAGCGCAAGATCGCCACGCTGCGAAAGCTGCGCGAGGAGCTGGCCTCGACCCTGGCCATCATCCAGGAGTGCCAGTCCTGCGAGTCGCGGGAGTTCCCGAAGGACTGCGGCGAGTGCGACGTGCTGGATCGGGACGACCTGCCGCGCGCGATGCGGCTCCTCTGGGGGCGGCGCGAGGGGTGAGCGACCTCGCGCGCGCTGCCGAGGCCATCGAGGAGTTCCTGCGCGCGGTGGGGGCGCCGATCGATGACGACCCCGAGCTCTCCGGGACCGGCCGCCGCGTCGCCGAGGCGTTCGCCCGCGATCTGCTGGCCGGCTATCGCGAGGACCCGGCCGCCATCCTGGCCGAGTCCACCGCGTCGGACGCGCGCGGAATGGTGCTGGTGACCGCGATCGCGACCTCGACCACCTGCCCCCATCACCTGATGCCGGCGCCGGGGATCGCCCACGTCGGCTACCTCCCGGGCGAGCGCGTGGTCGGGCTCGGCGCGCTCGGCCGCCTCGTCGACTGCTACGCGCGCCGGCTCATCCTGCAGGAAGATCTGGGACGCGCGATCGCGCTCGCGCTGGTCGAGCACCTCGGCGCGCGAGCGGCCGGCGTGGTGCTCGATCTGGCGCCGACCTGCATGACCGCGCGCGGGGATCGACGGCACGGCGCGCGCGCGATCACCTCGGCCTACGAGGGCCCGCTCGCCGCCGAGCTCCGCGCCGAGATGCCGCTCGCCATCGCGAGCCGCTGAGCTTGCTGGGCGCGCGCCTTCGCGCGCGCCGCTGCGCGGCCCGTCCGTCCGGTCGGCGCTTCCGTCCCCGGTGTCCGGCGAGCGACAAGCGGCGCCGAGGCTGGCACCATGGAGCACGAGATGGATATGGACGCCCGCTCGCTGCGCAACGGAGCCGACAACATCGTCCGCCGCTTCCTCTGCGTCGAGCCCGGCGAGACGGTCGGGCTGCTCTCGTGGAACGCCGACCCGCTGCGATCGGTCGTGGCGGCCGCGGTCGCCGAGGCGGGCGCAGAGCCCGTGGCGATCGACACCATGATCTGCTCGCCGCCTCGCAGCCTCGCGCGACCGCCGCGCTGTCGACGCGCCTGGCCCGCTGCACCACCTCGGTGCTGCTCGCCGAGCACGGGATCCCGCCGGCGCTCTCGATGGCGGTGCTCGACGTCGCCGCGCGGATGCAGCTCCGCCACCTCCACCTCACGCGCATCGATCCGCGGCTCTTCGCGCAGAGCTACCGCGCGGACCCGGAGCGCATCGCGCAGATCAACCAGCGCTTGATCGCGCAGCTCGAGGGCGCGCGAACGGTCGAGGTGACGAGCGCCTCGGGCACCGAGCTCAAGGTGCGGCTCGACGCGCGCCATCCCCTCTTGGCCTGCGACGGCCGGCCGGCACCAGGCCGCCCGGACAACCTCCCCTCGGGAGCGGTCCACGTGCACCCCGCGAGCGTCGACGGGATCTTCGTCGCCGACCGCGGCGCGATCGGCGCGGTGCGCCCGGATCCTGCGATGCTGCGCCGCCACCCCTTGCGCTTCCACTTCTCCGCGGGGCGTGCCGAGCGCGTCGAGAGCGACTCCGCCGCGCTGCTCGAGGCGGTCGAGGACTACCGGGGACGGCACGAGCACGCGATGCGGGTCGGCTCCGTCGCGTTCCCGACCAACTACGTCATCCGCTCCGAGTCTGGCCTCGAGGTGCAGGACGCGCTCCTGCCGGGTCTGAACGTCAATCTGGGCTACTCCAATGCCGAGGCGACGAACGCGCCGTATCGCTGCCCGATCCAGCTGCGCTTGTTCGGCCGGCGGATGGACGTGAGGGCGGGCTCGGTGCCCTTGGTGGAGGGCGGCCGCCTCACCGACGCGCTCGTCGGCGAGATCGATCCCTTCCGCTGACCGGCGAAGAACCGCCTCGTCATCGGTCCGTAGGCGATGCATGTTCCCGCGCGACATGCACGATCTCGCCGTCCTCTATGAGCACCCCGCCTGGCAGGAGCCGCTCTTCGCCGCGCTCGAGGCGCGCGCCGTCGACTACGTCCGGATCGATCTGAAGCGGGCCGCCTACTCGAGCGACGGCGCGGCTCCGGCGCGCGTGGTCTTCAACCAAGCCAGCCCGAGCGCGTACGTCCGGGGCCACGAGCGCGCCGTACCGCACGCGCTCGCCTTCATGCGCCACCTCGAGCGCCTCGGCTGCGACGTCCTCAACGGCTCGGCGGCGTTCTCGATGGAGCTCAGCAAGGCCGCGCAGGTCGCGCTCTCTCGCTCGCTCGGCATCGACCACCCGCGCTCCATCGTCTTCAACGACGTCGAGGCGGCGATCGCCGAGACGCCCTCGTGGCCGCGCCTGCTCAAGCCCGATCTCGGCGGCAGCGGCGCGCGCATCCGCGTGGTCGAGAGCGCGGACGAGCTGCGGCGCGCCTTCCGCGACGCCTCGATCTGGGCGCCCGACAACCTCTTCCTCCTGCAGGAGTACCTCCCCCACGATCCGGCGCACGGCATCATCCGGCTCGAGATCCTGGGCGGCGAGCTGCTCTACCCGATGCGCGTCGTGACCCACGGCCGCTTCAACCTCTGCCCCTCTCCAGTCTGCAACCCCGACGACGGCGAAGGCCTCTGCGAGGTCGCGCTCGAGCCCGCGGCGCCGGTCGAGTTCTATCCTTTCCCCGACGTGCCGCCCGAGGCGGTCGAGGCGGCCAAGGCCATCCTGCGCGCGTCATCGATCGACGTCGGCGGCGTGGAGTACCTCGAGACCCCGGACGGCCGCCGCGTCTTCTACGACGTCAACGCCAACAGCAACCTCCGCCCGAGCGTCGCCGCGCACTTCGGCGTCGAGCCCTTCGAGCGCGTGGTCGACTTCCTCGTCGCGCGCATCGAGGCCGCGCGAGCGAGCCGCTGAGCCCTCAGCCTGGCGATGACCTCGACGGATCCCGCAGGTACGTCGAGGGTCGCTCAGCGCGCGCGGCCGAGGAGAGCGCAGGCCGCGCCGCGGACGAACGACCAGCCGACGTCGATCGGATCGAAGCGGTCGCGCCAGAGGACGATGCGGCCGTCCGCCACCTCGAAGGTGCCGCACACCCAGAACGCGCCGCGGACGGGGCCGACGCCGATGATGTCGGTGCGCTCGGTGAGCACGATCGCGCCGTTGGCGGCGATGTTGTGGTGGACGACCTCGAAGGAGCGGGACGCTCGCGCGAAGAGGCGCAGCTGCCGCTCGACGGCGGCCCTCCCGCGCGCCGGCGGCAAGGGCACGTTCTGATAGACGACGTCCTCGTCGAGCAGCGCGAGCGCGGCGTCGAGATCGAAGCGCTCGAGCGCGCCGAGGAACGAGCGCACCACCTCGATGGACGTGCGGGCAGTCGAAGAACGCTGGGCGACAGGCTCGCTCACGGCTCCTCCTTGCCGTGGGAGAGTAAAGCCTCGAGCCCGCCCACGTCAGCGTCGATGCGAGAGGGACGCTTCAGCTCCGGAGCGTGATCACGGTGAGCTCCGGAGCCGCGCCGAGGCGCGCGGCCGGCCCCGCGACGCCGAAGCCGCGGTTCACGTACAGATAGGAGCCGTGCTCGCGATAGAGGCCGCGCACGTACGGCATGAGCGCACCCGCGGGGTAGCCGGCGATCGCGAGCTGGCCGCCGTGGGTGTGGCCGGACAGCTGGAGCGCGACGTGGCTGGCCGTCTCGGTGAACGTGACCGGGTTGTGGCTCAGCACGACGCGCGGGAGGTCCGCGGGTACGCCGGCCAGCGCGGCGGAGAGATCGGGGCCCGGACCCCAGCCGTAGCGAGCGCCCCATACATCATCGAGGCCGAGCAGCGCGACGCTGCCCTCCGCGACGACGATCCCCTCGTTGCGCAGCACGCGCGCGCCGCCTCGACGCGCGGCATCCAACGCCTCTTCGAGCCCGGCGTAGTAGTCATGGTTGCCGCCGATGACGACGACGCCATCACGAGGTCGGAGCGCGGCGAGCTCGCGCACGAGCCGGCCGACCTCCGGCGTGTGCGCGATGGCATTGTCGACCAGGTCGCCGGTCAGCACGACGAGGTCGGGTCGCGCGCGCCGCACGAGCTCGACCGCGGCGCGCCGCTCGGGCGCTCCGCAGAACACGCCGAAGTGGAAGTCGCTCAGCTGCGCGATGCGGTAGCCGTCGAGCGCGGGACCGAGACCGTCGATGCGCACGGCGATCTCCTCGACGGCGTAGTCGTATCGGCCGAAGAGCGCGCCGTACGCGCTCGCGCCGATCGCCGCCGCGATGGGCACCCCCACCGACGCGCGACGCAGCAGCTCGCGGCGGCCCATCGCGAGCGCGACCGGCTCGGCTTCCACCGCCTCGGGAGCTGGCGGCATGCTCGGCACGCCGGCGTCGCGAGCGAGGCGCGAGCTGAGCCAGCCGAGCGCCTGCGCGATCGCGAGCCCGAGCGACGATGCGGCTGTCGCTAGGACGACGATGGAACCGGCGACCCCGAACGAGCCGCTCGCGCCGACACCGATCCACGCCTCGGCGCGCCGGCTGAGGAGCAGGAGCGCCGGCCCGCACGCCAGCAACGCGGCTAGCAGCCACCGCCCCCGCCGTGAGAGCGCGAACGTCGTCGCCGCGCGGCGATGAACGTGGAAGCTCGTCCCCAGCGTCAGCGCAAGCATCGCGCCGACGAAGAGCACCGCGCGCAGCCAGTACGGCATCCCCGACGCTGAAGGATCGCGTTCCAGGCCGCAAGGCTCCCAAACAGACAGCGCGAGGATCGGCGAGCCTCGGAGAGGCCCGCCGAAGGCACGACGCCGACATCGATGACCCTCCGCAGGGGGTCATGAAAGCTGTTCACGAGGATCGGGAGCCTCGGAAGGAGCTCGCGGAACACGCGAGACGAGCATCGATGCCCCCGACATAGATGACGAAGCCCAACTCGGGAGATCGGCGCGCCTCCTCGAGGCTCGCCGCTCCGCGGAGACCGCTTCCCGAGAGCCTCCCTGAGGGTTGGGATCCTCCGCGCTGTCGTTCTTCGAGCCTCGCAGAGGCTCGAAAAGCTCGCTCGGTGATCGGCGAGAGCCTCGGAGGCTCCCCGGAGCTCGTGCGTACGGATCGCGCCACCCTCGAGGGCTCGCAGAGCTCGTGCGCAGTGATCACGTCGCTCGTCGAGGCTCCAAGATCTCGCGCTGCGTGTTCGAGGTGCCCCAGGAACCCGCGGAGAGGTCCGCTCCAGTGAAGGACCCGCCCCGCGCTCTCGGATGAAGAGTGCGGGACCTGCTCGCAGGCCTCGCTACCGCGGGTAGATCCGGTGGGCGCGGGCGGCGACGCGGACGCGGGCGCCGGGGCCGAGCTCACGGACCGTGGCGCGGGCGAGGCGCGCGCGGAGCGTGGGCCCACCGTCGATCACCGCCTCGACCTGCGCCGCCTCGCCGAGATCGGTGACGCGCAGGACGGTCGCGACGGCGTCGTCGCCGGATGCGCGCTCGAGCTCGAGCTCACCGATCCGGATCACGACACGGACCTCATCGCCCTCGCGGGCGCCGGCGAGCGGAAGACGCC
>JAEZBP010000783.1 GCA_023427125.1 Pseudomonadota bacterium
GCGCCGGATGCGTTCCTCGACCGCGCGCGCCGTCCAGGCCGCGGCGCGCCGCGATCCGGTGTGCTCGAGCCACATCGGCTCTCGTCTCGCTGTGACTCCCTCTCGCGCGAAGCGACCGGCTCGTTGCGGAACGCGTCCTATTGGGCCGGGCGACAGAGGGGAGCATCAACCCTGCCGACGAACTTGTCGTGCCACTCGCCGCGCCGGGGGATCACCTCCACAGCCCCGCTGGCGTCGATCCAGGCGACCACGCTTCCGGCGCAGGGGACTTCGGGTGGCTTTCGCTTTCGCAGCTGGTGCCGATACGGGGGCAGGACCTCGGAGGTCCGCCCCTCGAAGCCGGAGCGCAGCATCTGTGGATCGGGATGACAGCGCGGAGTGAGCTGCGTGCACAAGACGCGACGCCGATCAATCCGCTGCATGCTGCGGATGTGCTCCTCGATCGGATGCTTGTGGCCGTTGTTCGTCCCTACAGACACGACGACGTCGTCGGCGCCGACGCGGTCGTAGAGCGTCTCCATCGTCCACTCGCCGGCGCCCTCGTCGATCTTGCCTCCGTGGTGCGACGAGCGAAGGAGGCGAGCCGGGAGCAAGTGGGTCTCGACCCGCTCCCATGAGCCGAGCGGAGCGTCACCGCCGATCAGGATCGCGGTCTCGCCTCGCACGACGCGCAGCACGGCCGATGAAGGGTTGGGCTTCTCCCCGCCTCCGAGGTGGGCGCCGAGCTGGGATGCATAGAGCGGGAGTACGATGTCGACCCGCGTGTCCCCGCTCTGCCAGATCGTCTTGGGACGCCCCTCTCGCTCCGCTCGACCCATCGTCAGCAGCCTCTCGTCGCTCCAGCGCATCACCGCGCGCAGGAGCTTCAGTGCCGTGTCGGACAGCTCCGCCTTTGGGCGATCGAGGCCGAGGTAGACGTCATCGAGCTCGCGATCCGGTTGCGCGACGAACCACTGGAGGAAGCTGTGCATCCCTTGGATGTGGTCGGTGTCGAGATGGGACGCGACGACCGCCGCGAGGCGGCGTATCCCCTGATCGAGCACGAACTTCTGTGCGACCTGCGCGTCGGCGCAGTCGACGAGGACGCCGGCGCCAGCGCCGTCGATGACGAACGAGCAGTCCCCCTGGCCGACGTCGAGAAAGTACGTGCCGAGCTGGTCAGCCTTCGCCGACACGCCGCGTCCACTCAGCCCAGATCGCGTCCGGATCGACGGGGTCTCCGGAATCGAGCTCGAAGATCTCGCCCTCTGGCTGCTGGTATGCGTCGAGCCTGATGCGTCCGACCCGGTACGGGGCGCTCACGTCGATCTCAGAGCGCAGCGCGGGTGCCAACGGGTATCGTTCGCCGTCGCTCGTCACGAGCACCACGCCGTCGCCTTCCCGCTCCAAGCTGCCAGCCACCCACAGGTCCTCGGCCTTGGGGCCGATGTGCGAGGCGAGCACGTCGATAGCACCGAGCAGCAGCCGCTTTCGACGCCGCTCTTCCGGTTCGAGCAGGTGGGTGGGCGCGCACAGGAGCCGCTCTGTTTCATCGCGCACGAGACCTGCCCACGCTTCGAGTGCAGCGTGCGGCGAGCTTCCCGTCGCGTCGGTCTCGAGCCCCTGCGCTCTCCATACCTGCTCGCCGACGACAGAGGACGACGTGGGAGCGCTCGGAGCGATCGAGATCGGCGTCGGTCGGTACATGACGAGCGCGGGGGCACCGGGGAGGTCGATCCGACTGTGCTGCCCCTGAGAGACCAGCGCCGCAGAACGAAGCACGTCACGCGCTACGTCGAGCATCGATCGGACTGCGCTCCCAATCCAGTCCAGGGGCGTGTCCGACTTGGGCGCTGGAGGACTGACCACCGACCGGACCGTCACGATTTCCAACGAGCTGTACACCGGTCTTTGGGCCGCGATCGAACCGCCAGGACGGCGGCGCGACAGGGTGCTGGCAGAGAGCGTCTCGACCTGGACCTGGATGGCGGACGGCTCGTCCAGCGCGTCGGTTGCTGCGCGTGATGGAGGGCGTGAAGCCGGGGACAGCGGGCCTTCGTGGACGACCATCGAGGCGGGCGACGGATCGATCATCGGGGCCCTCCGCGAAAGAGCGCGCCGCGGAGCTCCGCCGGGACCGCACGGGCGAAAATCTGATTCAGAATTTCGTTGTGCCCACGCATTGCCTCTTCGACGGATGCTCCTTTGGCGAACGGACCCTCCGACCGCGTCTCGAGCTGGACTCTCTCCACTCCGGCCACGCCCGCCATCGTGATCGACATGAGGAGCTGCCGGCCCCCTTCCATCGGGCGGACGATGTGCACTCCAAAGAGAGCCTCCTCGTCTCCGGCAAGGCCTGCCAAGGGAGCGAACGCAGGAAGCAGAGCGAGGAGATCGGCGCGGGAGCCCCAATGCGTGCCCTGACGGAGGTGATCGACCTTCGCCAGTTCGGTCTCGGTGACCACGACCGTGTGTCCGAGACGGGTTGCGCAAAACGACTGGAACGCGTCGAGCTCGACGAGCGCCCGGCTGAGGATCCCAGGGTTGCCGTCGTGGTCGTTGAAGCGTGGATATGAAGGCTCGTCCCGAACTCGGCGCCAGTTCAGGTAGAAGCGATCGTGCTGCACCTGCAGGAGGAACGAGCCATTGGCGGAGGTGAGCCACGCGCGCAGCGGGACGACCCCGAGCGGCGGCGCTGAGTCCCCATCCGCAAGCGCGGGGCGGATCTCGCGCTTCGGATAACGCTCGCGCACCTCTTGTGCGAACCAACCGATCGTCAGCGGGTCCAGCCCCGGGATGGACTCGAAGCGGAAGCCACAGATGACCTCGACGATCGGCGGCTCTTCGTAGTGCTCCAGTGTCATCTCGATGCTCGTTGCCTCAACTAGGCAGGTGCTCGACCTATGCCACTCGGTGCGCGCGGGAGCGACGGGGGCTCCCTACCTGACCCCGGGACCGTGGGCCCCCTGCTCGTCGTCCGAGCGGGATCAGATCATCCGAGGGCGGGGGCGTCAAGCCCCGGTGTGGGTGCGTGTCACTCCTCGTCGGTGCCGGGGAGGGAGGGTTGGGCGGGGTTCGGGGCGGGCTTCTTGCGCCTCTTGGCGGGCTTCGGGGTGGGGGGGTTCTTGGTGAAGGTGGCGGTGCGGGCTTCTTCGGCGGCGCGCTCTTCGTTCAGGACGAAGAGGCGGTCGATGACGTCGTCTTCGAAGCGCTCGTGGGCGCGGCGGTCTTCTTCGGTGCGGAGGCAGTAGGGCGGGACGCGCTCGGCGAGGTCGTCCCAGCGGTAGGCGCGCAGCACGGCGCGGTCGATCCCTTCGTGGAGCACGCGCAGGGCGAGGATGCGGGGGTCGTCGTGCTCGGGGTCCTCGAGGCGGTTGTAGAGCTCGGTGAGGCCGACCTGCTCGGCGACCACGTAGTCGGCGCGCTCGGCGTCGAGGCGGGCGCCGAGCTCTTCGAGGGCCGGGATCACCGCCCGCGGGTCGGGCTCGGGGAAGGGGGGCGCGCGGATGCGATCTGACCGACCTGCGGGATCATCGTCCGGGAGGTTACCGCATCGGCGGCGAGGCGCGGTGCCGCATGATCGCGAGGCGCGTGAAAGGGAGGAATGCGGGTTGCACTGTCCCGGGGCATGACGCGATCTCTCGTGACGGTGCTGGGGGTGCTCGCGCTCGCGATCGGGGGCTGCGGAGGAGGGACGAGCTACGCGGCCACGGGGCGGGGAGGCGCGCTGAGCGCGGACGCGCGCATCGACGTGGTGCCGAGAGGGGCCAACCGGCAGGTGATGGTGTCGGTCTCGCACCTCGTGCCGCCCGAGCGGCTCGACAGCGAACTGTCGACGTACAACGTGTGGATCGTGCCGCCCGGAGGGAGGCCGGTGCCGGCCGGCACGCTCGACTACGATCGCGGGAGCCGGAGCGGTCGGCTCGTGACGATCACGCCCTTCGACGAGTTCCGCGTGCTGGTCACCGCCGAGACCGGGATGCCGATGGGCTACCCGAGCCAGGTCGTGGTCATCTCGCAGGACGTCGCGAGCTGAGCCGCGCTACGGGGTCCAGCGCTCGCCGGTCTCGCAGCTCATGTGGCGGAGCGAGGCGCTGGTGGGGCTGACCTCGAGGACGCCGAAGGTGATCGGCAGGTGCATGCGGCGCGGGCCGATCGAGCCGGGGTTGAAGAGGACGAGGCCCCGGTCGCGGCCGATGAAGGGGACGTGCGAGTGGCCGCAGACGACGAGCTGGGCGTCGTGCGCTTGCGCGAGGCGCGCGGCGTCGGCGCGCAGCTTGGGGCCGTAGACGGCGATGTGGGTGAGCAAGATCTTCAGGCGCGCCTCGTCGCCCTCGGTGATGGTGATGTCGACCGAGTCGGGGACGTGCGGCGCGTGCTCGTCGATGTTGCCGCGCACCGCGATGAGCGGCGCGAGCTCGGCCAGGCGATCGAGGACGGCGAGGTCGCCGATGTCGCCGCCGTGCAGGATGACGTCGGGCTGCTCGCGCGCGACGTAGGCCAGGCTGTCGGGGTGCGGCTTGCTGTGGGTGTCCGAGACGATGACGGCGCGGAGCGCGCGATCGCGCGGGAGCGCGACGCGCCTCGAGACGTGCCGCGTCTTGGCGCGCGCGGGGCTCGCTCGTGCGCTGCGTGCTCGACCCATGCCGCTTCGATAGCGCGTCGGGCGCGCCGGCGACAGTCTCTCAGCTGGCCGTTGGGTCGAGCAGGATCTTGGAGGCGCCGCGGGCCGCCGCGCGCTCGATGGCCTCGACGCTCAGCGGCATCACCGCCTCGATCAGCGGGGAGGGATCGATGCCGCCGGCGGCGAGGGCGCGGATCGAGGGCGGGAAGGGGCCGCAGCGCGAGCCGACCAGCGTGAGCTCGTCGATGACGATCGGCGCGGTGTCGAGCTCGATCGTGCCGTGGAAGGTGCTCTTGAGGACCAGCGTGCCGCGCGGGCGGCAGAGGGCGCGCGCCTCGGCGAAGCCGCTCGGCGATCCGGTCGCCTCGACGACGAGATCGAAGTCGCCCTCGAGCGGCTCGCCGG
>JAEZBP010000799.1 GCA_023427125.1 Pseudomonadota bacterium
GTGCTGCCGTACGCGATGCCCGTGCGGTCGCTGCGGCTCGAGCCGCGATCGAGGCGCGCCTGCGCCCCGGCCTCGCTCGTCGCCCGCGCGGCGCGCCGCGCGACCCGTCCCATCCGCGCGCGCCGCTCGGCCGGGACGCCCTCCTCGAGATCGGTGTCCGTGACGACCGCGCCGAGCCGCCCCTTCAGGTCGCGGACCGCGTCCCACTCGCTCATGTAGCGGATGGCGCTCTCGCCCGCCCGCAGCGCCGCCATCGTCGCGTCGACGTCGCGCCCCATCGGGCACGTGAGGCCGACGCCGGTCACGACCACACGGCGTCGCTCGCCCGCATCCGAGGCCATCGGCGCTCATGCTGCCGAAAGCCCTGCGAGGTGCGTTGCGGCATCGCAACGCGCAGCGCTCGCGGGACGCTCCCCCATACCGGTAGCCGGCGCGAAGCGCCGAGCCCTTCGACTGGGCTCAGGGCAAACGGGGACGCCGCGGCCGCGCGCCCTTCGACTTCGCTCAGGGCGAACGGTGGGTGGCGAACGGTCGCCTTCGACTTCGCTCAGGGCGAACGGTGGGTGGGGCGAGCCGGTGGCCCTTCGACTTCGCTCAGGGCGAACGGTGGGTGGGCGAGCCGGTGGGCCTTCGACTTCGCTCAGGGCGAACGGTGGGTGGGCGAGCCGGTGGCCCGTTCACTCGGGGGAGAGCTCAGTGCCCGTGGCCGGCGTGACCGCCGCCGCCGGCCTGCTGCTGCTGGAGCTGGCGCTGGATCTGCTGCATCAGCTCGGGCGGGATCTGGCCTCCGCCGCCGCCGGGCATCATCCCGGGCATCCCGGGCGGGGGCTCGGCGGGCTCGGCGGGCTCGGCGCCGGGCTCGGCCTCTTGGAAGGCCTCGGCGTTCGGCAGGAGGCGGGTGGCCATGAAGCTCGAGACGACGAAGATCGTGTCGTTGCCCTCGCGCATCACGTAGCGCGAGCCCGCGTCGACCTCGTTGCCCACGCGCAGCGTGATCGTCTGCGCGCTCTCTCCCTCGCCGCTGACGAGCACGACCCGCGCGGCATCCTCGCCGAGGCCGGCGCTCTCCGCCGTGACGTCGGCCGCGCCGAAGCTGCTCGCGCGCAGGCGCGCGAGGCCCGAGACCGCCGTGCCCACCTTGGTCGGCGCGAAGCGCTCGATGGCGACCGGCGCGACGCCGTCGGCGCCCGGCTCGAGCACCTGCTCCCACGCCTCGCCGCTCTTCGCGAAGCGGAAGCTGCCGTTCGTGTTCGTGAACGTCGCCGCTCGCAGATCGTCCGCCTCGAGCTCGACGATCGCGCGGTCGCGGAAGTCCTGCGCCGGCTTGTTGAACGCGAACTTGATCTGCCCCTCGACCAAGAGCGTCTGCTCCTGCCCATCGAGCCGGAGCATGCTGTTGCCGCCGCGCGCGCCGCCGATCCAGAAGTTGATCAGCTCGTCGCTGCCGGCTCGGGCGATCACGTGGACGCCGTGCGCCTCGTCGACCTCGAAGCGCTCGTGGAAGCGGGCGTGCACCGACGCGACCCCCGCGACCTCGAGGTCCGCGAGCTTGTCGAGCAGGGTGTCGACGCTGGTCTGCGCGGCCGCCGCCTCGATCGGCGCGGCCAGGCGCCAGGTCTCACCGCTCTTCACGAGCCGGGTCGGCTCCTCGCCCGGGCGGCGGATCTCCACCTCGGTGATCGCGTCGCGCGCGATCTCGGGCAGCTCCGGCGTGTCCGACTCGACGATCTCGGTGTCACCGCTCTCCTGCCGGATCGCCCAGATCGCCAGCCCGACCATCGCGAGCACCGCGATGGCCCCGATCACCAGTCGATAGCGCTTGATCGCATCCATGCGTCGATCTCCTCAGCGCGCCGATGAGTCGCGCGTCGATGAGCCCTTGGCGGCGGTCAGCTTCTTGCGGAGCTCCTGCAGGTTCGCGCGCTTGTTCTTGCGCATCCACCAGCGGAGCAGCCCGAACGCCGCGACGAGGAGCGGGAGCCCCGCGCTCAGCGGCACCTGGTAGCCCCAGAGCTTCTTGTTGTTCCAAGCCTCGTTGGCCTGCTCGTGCCGCTCGCGCGCCGCGCGCGCGCCCTCGGCGTCGCCCTCCGCCGCCGCGTCCTGCTCCTCCTGCGCCGCCTGCGTGACCGCCAGCGCCTCCTCGGTCTCGATCAGCGGCTCGTCGATGCTCTTGGCGCGCACCGCGATGAGGTCGGAGTCCTGCGAGAGCCAGTCGATGCCGTTGAGCGCCACGACCAGGCCCTCGGTCAGCTGCTGCGCGCCCTCGCCGCCCCGCGGGAGGAACTCGTCGCGCAGCATCGTGCCGGTGCCGACGACGAGCACGCGCACGTTGGCCTGCGCGACCGCCGGCGCCTCGATGCGCTCGGTGGGCGCGTCCGGGCTCGACGCGGCCGCCTCCGGGAACGCGGTCGGCAGCTCGCCCGACAGCGCCACGATGACCGGGAAGGGCCCCCGCGCCTCGCCGACGGTGCCCTGCCACTCGCTGGGATCGCGCGGCGCGAGCGAGATGCTGCTCTCGGTCAGCAGCCAGCTCGCCTCCTCCGAGGTGCGCCCGAGGACCTGCCCGTCGAGCTCGTGGAAGCGATCGCTCACGCGGATCGGCGAGCTGAAGAAGAAGGGCGCGTAGGGCACGCGGAACGTGACCGGGTGGGCCTGCGCGTCGTCGTCGAAGCGGACGGTCGGGACCGGCGGGAAGCGCACCGGGATGGGGAAGCCCATCTGCGTGCGCATCGGGATCTGGATGGAGCGCGCGTCGGCGACCATGCCGGTCCCGACGGTGATGCCCCAGCCCTGGAGCAGCGTGTTGAGCTCGGTCGTCGCCGGGCTGGCGCTCGGGCCCATGCCCATCTGACCGCCCTGGAGCGAGAGGTTCAGGCCGCCGCCGAAGACGCCGAGCGAGCCGCCGCGCATCACGTACTGGTTGATGCGCCGCAGCTCCGGCTCGGAGAACGCCTCGGTCGGATCGACGATGAGGAGCGCGCGGAGCTCTTGGTCCACCTCCTCCGAGAGATCGACCGCGCGCAGCTCGTAGTTGGGCAGCGCGCTGGCCAGCGTGGCCAGGCCCTGCTCGAGCGTCGGGCTGCCGTGCCCGCTGACGACGCCGATCGGCAGCGGGTCGTAGGCGAGCTGGCGGATGCGCGTGCTGATCTCGTACTCGAGCCCCTCGGTGCTCGGCACCGGGAACTCCAGGACCTCGCGCTCGCCCTGGTACTCGAGGACCAGCGCCGCGAAGCCGCGGACGAGGGTGGCGGAGGTCGTGGTGCCGCCGCTGAGGACGCGCTCGGTGACGCCGGCCTCGCGCGCCTCGGTCTTCTCGTCCTCGTCGTCGGGATCGACCCAGCGGAGCTTCACCTTGCTGCCGGCCGCCGCGTACTCCTGCACGATGTCGCGCACGTAGCGCTGGTGGGCGGCCCACGCGCTCGGCGCGTCCGAGGTGTAGAAGACGGTGATCTTCAGCTCGTCGTCGAGGTCCGAGGCCAGCCGCTCGGAGCCGTCGGAGAGCGAGAAGATCTTGTTCTCCGTCAGGTCGATGCGGCCGAACCAGAAGTAGCCGACCACGTTGGCCAGCACGAGGAGCGCGCCGGCGATGGCGAGGAAGGTGACGGACTCGGCGGCCTTGCGCGCGCCGCGCCCGCTCTCGGGCTTGGGCCCTTGAGGCCTCACGCTCTTGCTCTTGGTGTCGGTCGCCATGGTCAGCTCCACCGCCGGCGCTCGAGGGCGCGGAACGCGGTCATCAAGGAGAGCACGATGATCGAGGGGAAGTAGATGAGGGGCCGCGTGTCGATCACGCCCTTCGACATGTGCTCGAGCTGCCCGAAGAAGCCGATGTACTGGATGACGTCGGCCCAGACCCCGCTGAAGAACTGCCCGAAGAAGAGCGGCACCCAGAAGAGGACGAACATCGCGAAGAGCGCGACGAAGAACGCGACGAGCTGGTTGTCGGTCCAGCTCGAGGTCATCACGCCGATGGCCAGCATCGCGGCCGAGGCGAGGAAGAGGCCGACGTAGCCGCCGACCACCGGGCCCCACTGCAGGTCGCCGAGCGTCGAGACGGCGATCGGGTGCACGATCGAGAGCGCGATCAGCACCGTGATCAGGCCGAGCGCGCCGAGGTACTTGCCCACCACCACGTCGAGCTCGCGCACCGGCATCGTGATGAGCAGCTCCATCGTCCCGCTCCGGCGCTCCTCGGCGAGGAGGCCCATCGAGATCGCGGGCGCGGCGAACGACATGAACGCCGCCATCCAGATGAAGACCTCACGGACGGAGGCCCGCTCGATGAGGAAGAAGCGCGACCAGACCACCGCGCCCACGATCGTCAGCCCGACGATCGCCACGAGGTAGGCCGCCGGCCCGTTGAAGTAGCTGCGGAACTGGCGCAGCGCGATGTTCATGATGTTCATCGCTCAGGCCTCCTTCTTCTTCTCGTCGTCGTCCGAGTCGTCGTCGTCCGAGTCGTCGTCGTCGTCCGAGTCATCGTCGTCCGAGTCGTCGTCGTCCGAGTCGTCCGCCGAGCTCTCCTCCGACTCGTCGTCGTCGGCGTCGTCGGCGTCCTCGTCGTCGTCGTCGTCGGCCACTGCCGGCGCGGCGCGGGTCGTGAGATCGCGGAACACCTGCTCGAGGTTCTGCGCCTTGGCGCTCAGCCCGATCAGGACGAGCCCGCCCTCGACCGCCGCGCGGAAGATCTCCGCCCGCAGATCGTCCTCGGTCGTCGTGACCAGCTCGAGCCGCAGCTCCCCGTCCTTGCTCGACAGCTCCCGCACGCTCTCGACCCCGCGGATCTTCGCGAGCACGTCGCGCGGCGCCGGACCGTTCTTGCTGTCCTTCAGCTGCCCGCCCTCGAGCCGCTGCCCGGCGAGGATCGACACCTGGTAGCGCGGCCCGCCGACCCCGCGCGCGAGCGCGTCCGGCGTGTCGTCGGCGACGATGCGGCCCTTGTCGATGATCAGCACCCGCTGGCAGGTGACCTGCACCTCCGCGAGGTTGTGCGTCGACAGGATGATCGTGCGCTCCTTGCCGATCTCCTTGATGAGATCGCGGATCTCGGAGGCCTGGTTCGGATCGAGCCCGCTCATCGGCTCGTCGAGGATCAAGATCGGCGGCTCGTGGATGAGCGCCTGGGCCAGGCCGACCCGCTGCTTGTAGCCCTTCGAGAGCTCGTGGATGCTCTTGGCGACGACCTCCTCGAGGCCGACCTCCTCGACGACCGCCAGCGTGCGCCGCTTGGCGGTGTCGCCGCGCAGGCCCCGCATCGACGCGGCCCACTCGAGGTACTCGAGCACCAGCATCTCGCCATAGAGAGGCGTGCTCTCGGGCAAGTAGCCGATCGCGCGCCGCACGCCGAGCGGGTCGTCCCAGATATCGCACCCCGCGACCTTCGCCGAGCCGTGGGTCGGCGCGATGAAGCAGGTCAGGATGCGCATCGTCGTCGACTTGCCCGCGCCGTTCGGCCCGAGCAGCCCGAGGATCTCTCCGCGGTGCAGCTCGAAGCTGGCGTTCTGGAGCGCGACGAAGCCCCCGTACTTCTTCGCGAGCCCCTTCGCTTCGATCATCACATCGCTCATTCGCGACCTCTCGTGCGAGTCTCCGCCCCCTGGCGGACCGGCGCACCGGGCGACCGTGGGCCCCCCGGGCGGGCGCGGACAATAACGTCCCCGCGAGGGCTGTCAACGTTCAGCGTGGCCATGGCGTCCCGCGCCCCGAAACTCGCTTCTGCCCAAGGTATTCCCTCCTTTTTGCGATCTTCTCGCGCTGGGCGGCGCGCAGGTCGCGCGAGCTGCATCGTGGCGCGCGTGGCCTCCGGCGGCCCTGAGAGGCCGTTGGAAGCCTGGCTGGACCAGCAAGAGTTAAGCCTGCCCAGAGGCACCTCGGCCCGCCTGGAGCCTCCCGATGGCCCCTCGGGGCATCGTGGCGTCCCAGAGGGTGGCTGGGAGCTACGCCGCCAGCCGCTGGGCGGCTCTTTCGCGCGGCTCACCGCGCGATCGCGCCCGCTGGCGGGGCTCCGCGGAATGGTGATGAGCGCGGCGGCGTACGCTAGCCCGTGCGTCGCGCGCTGCCGATCGTCGCGTTCCTGCTCGCGCTGCCGCTCGCGATGCGGGGGCTCGCGCTCTGGCATGGGCGGGGCGCGGGCGCGCTCTTCGAGGCAGAGCGCGAGACGCACGAGGCGATGGCGCGTGGGGTCGAGCGCTGGGTCGAGGCGGAGCTCGATCGGGGGGACTTCACGACCGGCGACGCGCGCTACGACGGCGAGTGGCTCTTCGCGACGCGGATGATGGCGGCGCTCGGCTACGCGCAGACCGCGCTCGAGCACCCACAGCTTCGTGAGGCGCACGCCCCGCTCATCGATCGCTGCCTCGAGGCGCTGGTCGATCTGAGCGCGCGCGCGTTCGACCGCGAGGCCTGGGGGAGCGACGCGCTCGATGATCTGGGCACCGATCGGCCGCACGTAGCCTACCTGGGCTACCTGGCGCTGGCGCTCTCGCTCGCGCGCCTGGTCGATCCGGAGACGCGCTTCGCCGCGCTCGAGGAGCGGGTGATCGCTCACCTGGTGGCGCGCTTCGAGGCGAGCTCGCTCGGGCTGCTCGAGACCTACCCGGGCGAGATCTACCCGATCGACAACACGTCGTTCTTCGGCGCGCTGGCGGTGCACGATCGCGCGACCGGCGAGGATCACGGCGCGCTGCTCGCGCGGCTGCTCGCGGGGCTCGAGCGCTACCGGCACCCCGACACCGGCCTGCTCTATCAGGTGGTCGACGCCTCGGGCGCGCCGGTCGATCTCGCGCGCGGCTCGGGCACCGCGCTCGCCGCGTACTTCGTCTCGTTCGCCGACCCGGCGCTCTCGCGCTCGCTCTTCGACGCGATCCGCACGCACCTCGCCGGCTCGCTGCTCGGCTTCGGCAGCGTGCGCGAGTACGCGGCGGGCGAGGGAGGCTTCGGCGACGTCGACTCGGGCCCGGTGCTCTTCGGCCAGGGCATCAGCGCGAGCGGCTTCTCGCTGGCGCTCGCGCGCATCCACGGCGATCGGGCGATGTTCAGCGGCCTCTACACGACGGCGCGCTTCGTCGGCGGCGAGGTCGACGCGGACGGCACGCACTACGCGCTCGGCGGGCCGATCGGCGACGCGCTCCTCTTCGCGCTCACGACCGCGCTGCCGACCGAGCGATGGGCGGCGCGCCGATGAGGCGAACAGGCGCGATGGCGATCCTGACCGCGCTGGTGCTCGTCCTCGGCGAGGTCGCCGCGCACGTCGCCGTCGATCGGAACGCGGCGGGCGCGCTGCTGTCGCCGGCCGGCGCCGATCCGAGCGCGTTCCTCCTCGCGGGCCTCTATCTCCTGACGCGCTTCGGCGGCGCGGCGATGGTGTGCCTCACGATCGCGCTCGGCGTGGCCGAGCTGGCCGCCCTCGCGCTCCGCCGGATCGATCCCGAGCGCGGTTGAGTGAGCAGGCTGGAACGAGCGCCGCCGGTCAGCACGAGGCGCAGCCTCGCCGCTCGTGGAACGCCGAGCGGAGCGGTTCCGGCTCTCTGGACACCGGGGATGGGAAGCGCCAGCTCGTCGGCGCCGCGCAGCTCGGCCCGCGCGCTCGCGAAGCGCGCGCCAAACAACAGAGCACCGAGCGGAGGGGTTCCGGCCGATTCGACACCGGGGATGGGAAGCGCCAGCTCGTCGGTGCCGCGTAGCTCGGCCCGCGCGCTCGCGAAGCGCGCGCACAGCTAGCTCAGTGACGG
>JAEZBP010000869.1 GCA_023427125.1 Pseudomonadota bacterium
CGTGAAGGGCGCGCCGCGACCCTGGGCGAGCGCGGTCGATGCCACCAGGCAGAAGGCCAGCAGCGCGCCTCCTCGCGCCGCTCTCGCTCCTGTCCGCTTCTCGCTGCGCTTGGCTCCGATGACCAAATCTCCGACCGCCTCCGACGAGGCGCCTCACGATATCGCCTGCGACGCGGGGCGACGAGGCGGATTCATGTGCGTCGGAAACGCACGAGGCGGGCCAGGTCGCCCGCTCGCGCTGACGGGATTCCGCTATGCTCGCCGCCCGTGCGCGCCTCTCTCGCTCGACTCGCTGCGCTCCTGACCCTCGCCTCGGGACCCGTCGCGCTCGCTCAGGAGGTCGCGCCCGTCGAGGAGGCGTCCGAGGAGCGTCCGGCCGAGGCGCCGCCGCAGCCCACGATCTACGAGCCGCCGGCCGGCGCCGACCCCGCCATCCCGGAGGACGGCCCGCCCACCGCGCCGCGCGCCGAGGCGGGCGCTCGCGAGCCCGCCGCGGCCGCCGCCGAAGACGGCGCTCCGGATCCGAACGCGCACCGCGGCGACTTCTACTTCGGCTCGTACGGCCGCGTCATCGCCGCGTCCGATCTACAAGGGCGGGTGGGGCGCCAGTCCAACGTCGTCACCTTCGGCCCGCGCGCCGACGAGGCCGACACCTACGCCGAGATCGAGCTGCGGCGCGAGGATCACTTCGCGGGGATGGACACGCAGATCGTCGCGACCGTCGCGTACGGCGGGCCGATCTTCCACTTCGACGGCGAGTTCTCGGAGCGCATCGCGATCCGCAACCTCTTCGCCGAGACGCGCAACCTGCTCACGCCCGGGCTCGCGGTGTGGGCCGGCTCGCGGATGTGGCGCGGCGACGACGTCTACCTCTTCAACTTCTGGCCGCTCGACAACCTCAACATGGTCGGCGGCGGAGTGCGCTATGCGCTCGAGGGCATCGGCGAGCTCTCGCTCGCGGGAGGGCTCGCCCAGCCGAACGATCCCTTCCAACGCCAGGAGGTGCTGGTCCCGGCCCGCACCGGCTTCGCGCCGGACACGGTCGTCTTCCTCGACCGACCGCGCTTCGTGCTCGCGGCGAAGCTCACGTACTGGCCCTTCGGCCGCTTCGAGCGCACGGGCATGAAAGCGACGCTCTACTACGAGCAGCACATCCTGCCGGCGGGCGAGCGCCAGAGCGCGGAGGGCTTCACCGAGCCCTTGCCCGACGATCTCGGCTGGGTGCTCGGCGCGCAGGTCGGCGGGTACATCACCGACTCGCGCACCTTCGCCAACCTCTTCGTGCGCTACGCGCGGGGCCTCGGCGCCTACGATCCGCTCGGCGTGCCTTTCCAGGAGGGCTCGGTCATCCAGACCGGCCGCGCGGAGGAGCTGCGCATCGCCGTCAGCGCCAACTGGGAGCTCGAGTTCTTCGGGCTGCAGGTCGGCGCGTACTGGCGTTACTTCCGCGACGCCGATCCCAACGTCTTCGCGCGCGGCGCGCTCAGCGAGGGCGCGATCGACCTGCGCCCGCACGTCTGGTTCGGCGAGTTCGTCGGCGTCGCGCTCGACGTGAGCTACCAGGGGTTGCAGAGCACCGCGATCAACGAGACGACCGGCAACCCGGAGGGCGGCAACGTCTTCAAGCTCGCGCTGATGCCCTTCGTCTCGCCGCTCGGGCGCGGCACCTACACCCGGCCGCACATCCGCGTCATCTACTCGCTCACCGCGCGCGACGACGGCGCGCGCGCGCTCTACCCTGTCCTCGACCCGCGCAGCGCCGCGAGCATCGAGCACTTCCTCGGGATCGGAGTCGAATGGTGGTTCAGCAGCACCAGCTACTCGCCCTGACGATCGCGCTCTCGTGCGCGGCCTGCGCGCACGATCAGCTCGCGGCGGTGAAGGACGTCGAGCTCGCCACGCATGTCGACGACTGGCGCGATCACGTCATCTACCAGCTCATGGTCGACCGCTTCGCGAACGGCGACGCGCGCAACGACTGGCGCGTGGATCCGACCGCGCTCGCGCGCTACCAGGGCGGCGACTGGCAGGGCGTCATCGATCGGATGGACTACCTCCAGGAGCTCGGCGTCACCGCGCTCTGGATCAGCCCGATCGTGCTGAACGTCGACACCGACGCCGGCATCGACGGCTACCACGGCTACTGGGCCGTCGATCTCGAGCGGGTCAACCCGCACTTCGGCGATCTGGCGACGCTGCGCGCGATGATCGACGAGGCGCACGCCCGTGGGATGCTGGTGATCCTCGACATCGTCACCAACCACATGGGCCAGGTCTTCTATTACGACATCAACCAGAACGGGCAGCCCGACGACGCGGTGTACGGCTCGGGCGTGCGGCCTCCGGGCGGGAGCGGCACCGGCACCGAGAGCCCGCTCTCGCGGGTGACCGAGTACGATCCGGACTTCGACATCCGCGGGATCCAGTCGTTCACCTCGCTCGGCGCGGCCGGGCCGGCGCCGATCCGCTTCTTCGACATGCCGGAGATCTTCCGCGTGGTCCCGCGGCCGGCGCTCTTCGGCGATCCGACCGTGTACAACCGGCGCGGCCGCACCGTCGACTACGAGGTGCCCGAGCAGCTGCTCACCGGCGACTTCCCGGGCGGGCTCAAGGACGTCGACACCACCCAGCAGCGCGTGCGCGACGAGATGGTGCGCGTCTACGTCGACTGGGTGCTCCGGACCGATCTCGACGGCTTCCGCATCGACACCATCAAGCACGTCGAGGACGAGTTCTGGCAGTTCTTCGCGCCCGAGGTGCGGCGCCGCCTCGCCGCGGCGGGCAAGGAGCGCTTCTTCATGTTCGGCGAGGCCTTCGACGGCCGTGACGAGCTGATCGGCCGCTTCACGCAGCCGGGCATGCTCGACTCGGTCTTCTACTTCTCGCAGAAGTTCCGGGTCTTCGACGAGGTCTTCATGCACCGCGGCGCGACCTCGTCCATCGCGCGGCTCTTCGAGGAGCGCGCGGTGAACTACGGGCACGAGGCGCAGCAAGGCGGCATTGGCGTCGCGCCCGATCGCGCGCTCGTGAACTTCATCGACAACCACGACGTCTCGCGCTTCCTCTTCTCGCGGCGTGACCCGCAGGGCACGGCGGCGCTGCGCGCGGCGCTCACGTACCTGATGACCGAGGACGGAATCCCCTGCATCTACTACGGGACCGAGCAGGAATTCA
>JAEZBP010000547.1 GCA_023427125.1 Pseudomonadota bacterium
CCTGGAAGAGAGCGGCGGCGCGGTTGTACGCGTAGGTGTCGACGCGCCCGTCGGGGTGCACCGTCTTCACGAGCCGATGCGCGGCATCGTGCTCGTGGCGGATCGGCCCGCGCTCGCTGTCCTGGACCTCGAGGAGATCGCCCTCGCCGCTGTAGCGGAAGCGGCGCTCCCAGCGATGCGCGGGTGCGTCCTTCGCGTAGAGGACCTTCGCGAGCACGCGCCCCCCGCGGGGATCGTACTGCGTGGTCTCGCTCAGACCGTTCGCGAAGTCACGCGTGAAGATGCCCCGACCGTGGCTCCGGATCCGATGAGTCTGATTGCCGGGATCCACCACGATCAGAGAGCCGTCCCGCAGCGCGTGGTACTCGGTCGTGAAGCGCTCCAGCACCGTCGTGCGAGCGAGGTGCGCGCCCGCAAAGCGATGCTCGACGCCCTTGCCGTCACGCTTGTCCTCGGTCCGCCGGCCTCGCCAGTCGTACGCAAACGTGCAGGTGTGCCGTAGGGTCGTCGCCTCGACAATGCGGCTGGAGCTCCGCTCGTAGCTGAACGCGTGCTCTTCGCCGCTCGCGAACCTGCGGCTGAGCATGCGGCCGAGGCGGTCGTACTCCATCTTCAGGAGCACCTCACCGTTGGCGTCGCGCTTCTCGATCAAGTTGTCGGCGGCGTCATACGCGTACTGCTCGCGGACCGGCCCGCCTCGGCGCACCTCGACGAGGCGGTCCTTCAGGTCGTAGCCGTAGTCGGTCCGCGTCCCGGCAGCATCGACGACGGCGGTGACCTTCTCCGTCGTCGAGTACTCGTAGGACGTCTCGTTCCCGATGGGATCGACCTCCTTGACGATGTGGTTCCACGAGGCGTGCTCGAGGCGCCACGTGCCGCCGTCCATGTCGGTCACGCGCCGTAACCCACCGTTCGGCGTGTACCCGTAGGCGCGCGCGCGACCGTCCTCGAGCTCCTCGCGCAGACGCAGGCCGTGCATGTCGCGCACGGTCTCCACCGTGCCACGCTGCGGGCTCTCGCTCGTGGTCAGCGCCGCGCGCACCTCGAAGGGCAGCTCATGCGGGAGCTCGTACGCGTCGGGGAGGCGGAAGTCTTGATCCCACAGATCGCCGAGCTCCCACTCGATCGGGATCCGCGGGACGCGATGGCCGGTCGGGGCGCTCTCGTCCTCCGGCAGCGGGATGTGCTCGCCCGTGGGCGTGATCTTCGCGATGGGCGCGCCCGCCTCGTCGTGGACGTACTTCGTCTCGGCGCCGCGCTCATCGAGCTCCGACAGGAGCCGGCCGTCGTCGCCGGCCTTGAAGAAGCGCTGCCCGCCGTAGGGGTCGGTGATGAACGCGATCACGCCGGCGCCATTGTACTGATAGATCCACTCGCCGCCGTTGGCGTCGAGCACCCGCGTCTCGTATTCGAGCGGCTTGTAGGTGAGCTGCACGCTCATCACGCCGTCTTCGCCGTAGCTCGAGACGCACCGACCGTCCTTGTCATACGCGAAGCAGAAGCTGTATCCGCGCCGGTCGGTTCGCCGTGCGACGCGACCCTTCGCGTCGTACGCGATGTGGAACGTCTGCTTGTACGCGTCGGTGCCCGCGACCAGCCGGTCGCCCTCGTACTCGTAGCGGATGAGCCAGGTCCGCTGGCCCTCGCGCGGCCAGTGCTCGACGCCCTGCAGGTGACCGTCCGAGGCCCACGAGAGCTTCAGCGTCTGGTCGCGCGGCGCGAGGATGCGATCGAGGCGACCCTCGCGGTCGTACTGCAGGACGATCCGCTCCCGGATGCCGTCGACCTCGCCCACCAGCTCGGCGAGCTCGGCGTCGTAAGCGCCGTGGTAGCGGCGAAAGACGAGCGTCGGCTCGGCGCGGCGCGTGAGGACGTAGCGCTCGTCGCTCACCTTCTCGAGCCAGCAGCCGCCGCTCGCCTGGCGCTGGCCGTTGTAGGCGAAGTGCCGGAAGTGACACTCGGTCCCGTTCGGTCGTCGGTACGTGACGCCGTCGAGATCGAAGCTCAGCCAGTGCTCGAACCCGTGACGGTGCCCGACTCCGAGGCCACGATCGTCGCAGTACCAGCGGCTGTCGTAGAAGCGCGAGAACCGCACCGGGAACGGCCCATCGAAGAGAAAGTCCGTCGCCTCATCCGTGTTCGCGCCGGTGACGACGTCGACGGGATCGCCGACGAGGTGGCGCGTGAACGCCGAGCCGCATCGTTGCCGGACAGTCATATCGGACACGTGCCTCCGCCCACGTCTCCCTCCTCCGCAGCGCCCGCACGGCTGGGAGCGCCCTCGTCCCCTTCGGCTCGCGCACGTCGTGCGGCGCGCGAGGCGAGCCCTTTCTTGATGGCGCCCACGATGTCCGCGAGGCTCATGGCGGACGGCATCGGGACGCCGCCGACCAGGACGGTGAAGTCGCCGCTGAGGATCGTGCCGAAGTCCGGCGGCACCCCGGGATCGACCTTGCGCAGCTGCTTGAGCGCGACCGCCGCCGCGTCCGCCGCCGCTTGGGCCACGCTCAGCCCGGCCGCCACGTAGTTTCCCCCGCTGGCCTGGCCCGCCGCGCCGACCAGAGCCGCTCCCATCCCCACGCCCATCATGAACGCCGCGAACGCGCCGAGCTCGCCCGGGTTGTCGTGGAAGAAGATGTCGGTCCCGATGCGCGCCGCGCGGCTCCCGCCGAAGAACGTGTTGCTCGACCCCAACAGGATCTCGCACGGCGGGCCGAAGCTGACGCAGGTGAGGATCATGCCGACGTCCCCCGCGCGCGCCGCGGGCAGACCGCCCACCAGCACACTCAGCGCCCCTGGAAGCGCGATGGCCCCAAGACTCGGGAGCGGGCACGGCGGAGCAGGCGGCACGAGGCTCGGCGGATGAGTGTGCGCGTGCGGGATGCCGAGGCCCATGGACGTGAGCGTCATGCACGGCTGCGGAGGAACGATCGCGGCGATCGGTGCCGAGAGCGCCGCGAGGCCCACGTACTGAAACTGCTCGACGAGGCCGAGGACACCCATGACGGCGCCGATATAATGCGCGGTCGCTCCCACCGGATTGGGCGGCGGCGCCTGCGCAAAAGGCGCGAACGTCTCTCGGAAGAGCTCGGCCTCCATGTCGAACGCGCGCGAGTAGGTCTCGCCCACCGTGTCGATGGGGTGCGTCGCGATCTGCGTAGCGCCGTCCGCCGCCTCCTGAGCCTCCGCGGCCAGGAGCGCTCCATAGGCCGACGGAGGCGCGAGCCTGGTGACTGCGGGGCGCGGAGCGAAGCTCGCGAGGGTCTCCGTCGCGCTCGGGCATCGACGCTGAGGGTTGCTCACGAGGGCTGTCCTCCGAGCCCGGTCTCGGCGCGCGCCGCCGCGGTCTCTTGGTGTTGGCGCCCCGTCTGTGCCTGCGCGGCGGCGAGCTCGCGCTGATGCTGTTCGCGCGCCTCGCGCATCCCGATGCGGCCCTCCACCTCGACGAGGTACGACAGGACCGCCACCGCCCCCTCCCAGTATCCAGCCTGCTGGGCGACGATCTTGCCTTGCTCCCAGAGCTCCAGCGCGCGCGGTGTCTCGTTGAGCGCTAGCCGGCAGACCCCTGCGTTCTTCGCGGAGTCCACCAGCGAGAACGGGTTGTTCATGTCCTTGGCGACGAAGCAGGCCGTCTCCCAGTACTGCGCTGCGTCGCTCCAGTCCTGCGCTGCTTGGTGCGAAGCAGCGAGCGCGAGCAGCGCGTTGAGCATCAGCTGCTTGTTCTGGATCGGGATCGCGACGTCGAGCGTCTGCCGGTAGCGGACCCGCGCCTCCTCGGTTCGCCGCTGCTGATCGAGCGAGTAGCCGGCGAACAGCAAGCACACGCCCTGCATCGCGACGTTCTTCGTGCCGAGGTAGTACCGATACGCGGTCCCATACTTCTTGATCGCCTCGTCGTACCGTCCCCACGCATGATCGAGGGCTGCCACCTGGACGAACGCGCTCATCCGATCTTCGGTCGAGGTCGATGCGGACACCGTCGGCGCGTGGCTCAAGAACGCGAAGAACGCCTCCATCACGCCCGGCAGGCCGTCGGGTGCGCCCAGAACGCCGTTCCAGGAGCTCTCGCGTTCGGGGCGGCGAGCGCGCCTGACGCCATCGTCGCGCATGCACCACACATCGATGGGTGGCTTGCGATGCGATCACGATTTCGGCATGCTCGGGAGACGAAAGGGGGCGCACATGTCGAAGTCGACGCCTCGTTGGGAGCTGGAGGACGCGCTCGGGCGCGCGAGGACCGCAGACCGACTCCTCGAGAGGCACACCGCGAAGGTCACGCCGAGGCTCGATGAGGGCACCGGCGCGCAGCTCAAAGCCGACATCGCGCTGCTCGGTGGTCCGGCCGACGGGGCCCAGCTCGGCACCCAGAAGACCGCGACCGCCACCGAGCGAGAGCTCGCCACCGACGCGCACGATCTGATCATGTTGATGCGCAACGCCCTGCGGCGGAGCCCGAAGGCCACCCAGGCGCTGCGCACCGCGATGGGGGTCGGCCAGCAGCTGAACCCCGCCGTCACGAAGGCCGTCCTCGACGCCCTGGCGGCGGTCGCCGCCAACGCCCCTGCGCTCCGTGAGTGCCGCATCGCCGACGCGGACATCGAGGAGTCGGCCTCCCTCGCCACCCGCCTGCAGGGCGCGGACAGCGCCCAGCAGGGCGCCAAGGGCGCTCGCGCCAGCTCGACCGAGGACCGGATCGACGCCCAGCTCCGGCTCGAGGCGGCCATCGACGCGATCCACGTGGCCGGTACCCTGGCCTTCCGCAAGGACGCGGCGATCCGGGGGCGCTTCGAGCGCCTGGTCTCGTCGTCCGGCCCCTCGGCCGAGGACCAGCGGGACCCGCCGGCCGACCCCACCGCGTGATCTCGCGTAAGTCCGCGTAATCGTTGAGAAGGACCGCTGCAAAGGTCCCCGGGACCGCTGCAAAGGTCCGCGGGGATCGCTGCAAAGATCCTCGGGAGCGGTTCACGGACGCCGCCGGCCGATTCGTGACTGGCGCCCGACCGATCCGCGCGAGCGCCCGAGCGATTCGCGAGCGGCGGCCGAGCGATCCGCGCGAGCGCCCGAGCGACCCGCGAGACGCGCCGACGGATTCGCCGAGGCGCCCGGCCGACTCGCGAGCGACGCGGAGCGATCCCCAGC
>JAEZBP010000551.1 GCA_023427125.1 Pseudomonadota bacterium
CGGTCACCGGCCCGCGCGGCGACGTGCCGCGCGCCTCGGCGGACTGCGCGGCCGGCGACGCGCGCCCGGCGGTGCTCGCGCTCGTGCACCGCGACGGGCCGCTCGGTCCGTTCACCGTGGAGGTGATAGGCGAGCGAGGGGCGGCCGAGGTCGTGCGGCGGACGGCGCGGCTCACGCTGGTGGCCGGGGAGGTGAGGGCGCTCGAGGTGACGTTGCGGCGCGCCTGCGCCGGCGTCGCGTGCGGGGAGGGCGAGACCTGCGGCGACGCGGGGTGCCGCGCGATCGACGTCGCGCCCTCGGAGCTCGAGCCGTGGAACGGGCCGCCGCCGGGCCTGGACGCGGGGACGCCGCCGGGCGTGGACGCGGGGACGCTGCCGGGAGTGGACGGGGCGACGCCCGACGCGGGGCCGAGCTGCTCGTGCGACGACGGTCTCGCCTGCACCGTCGACGTCTGTGGCGACGGCGGCTGCGCGCACGTGCCCGACTCGAGCGCGTGCGCCGACGATGGGCACGCGTGCACGAGCGCGATGTGCGATCCCGAGCGCGGCTGCGTGCACGTGCCCGACGACGGCGCGTGCGACGACGGCGTGGGCTGCACGATCGATCGCTGCGAGCTCGAGCGCGGCTGCACCGCGACGGCCGACGACGCCGTGTGCGGCGACGGAGTCTCCTGCACGACCGACCGCTGCGATCTCGCGCTCGGCTGCACGTCGATCGGCGACGACGCCGCGTGCGACGACGGCGTGGGGTGCACCGCCGATCGCTGCCGCGCGGGAGGCTGCGCGCGCGACGCCGTGCACGCGAGCTGCCCGGACGGCGAGCGCTGCGACGGGGACGACGGCTGCGAGCGCGGCCCGACCTTCACCGAGGTCTACGCGTTCTTCGAGCGCCGCTGCGCCTCGTGCCACACGGAGGCCAACCCTCACGGAGGCCTCGATCTCTCGAGCGCGGCGCAAGCGTGGGCGAGCCTCGTCGGGATCGAGTCCACCTGCGGCGCGAGCCTCCGCGTCGCCCCGCGCGACCCGCGCGCGAGCCTGCTCTGGCGCAAGCTCGCGCGCGTCGATCTCTGCGGCGAGCGCATGCCCCCGAGCGGCCCGCCCACCGCCACGAGCGACACGACCTTGGTCGAGCGCTGGATCGAGGCGGGCGCACTGAACGACTGAGCTTATTGGCGCGCGCTTCGCGAGCGCGCGGGCCGCGCTACGCGGCCCTACCAGTCGACGCTTCCCATCCCCGATGTCCAGTTGGCCGGAACCGCTCCGCTCGGCGTTCCTTGTACGGGCGGGATAAATTGATCGTCTTGGCGTCTTGGCGGTTCATCGCCCGGCTCGCGCGAGGGCTATTCGATGATCGGCTCGCAGACGCCGGCCACGTCGATGCCGAGCACGCGCGGGGCGGTCGTGCGATCGGTCGTCGAGAGGCGGATGTCGACCTGCAGGTAGCGGCGGTTCGGCAGCGGGCCGGGCGCCTCGAGGAAGCTGGCGGGGTTGCCGGTGAAGGGGCCGACCCAGGCCTCGGCCGCTAGCGCGTCGACCGTGTCCGCGGTGCGCGCGAAGAGCGTGACCTCGGTGCTCGGCGGGACCTCGGCGACGTAGCGCGCGCCTCGCCAGATCTGCACTCCGCTGTCGCAGCCCTCGACGATGAAGCTGTAGTGGCCGCGGGGCTCGGCGAAGACGTTGAGGCCGAAGCCGATGAAGTCGCTGTAGGTGTAGGGGCCGACGCCGACCGGGTGCTCCGTCCACGCACCGGTCGTCGGCTCGAAGCGCGCTGCGCTGCTGCTCGACTGGTTGATGGCCCAGATCGAGCCGTCGAAGCTGACGCCGATCCCGATCGGCGCCGAGCCGGGGCTCCGGTGCTCGGCCACGAACGAGAGATCGCTCAAGAGGTACTGGCGGATCCGGTTCGTGACGCTGCCGCCGAAGCCGTCGCCGTCGTGGCTCAAGGCGACCCAGAGGTGCGTCTCGTCGGCCGCGACGCCGCGCGGGGTGCCGCTGAACGGGGCGGCCGCGTCGACGGGGGTCCACTCGCCGGTGCTCGGCCGGTAGCGCCAGACCGAGGGGTCGCACTGATTCGCGATGAAGACGTCGCCCGCTCCGTCGACGGTGATGCCGTACGGGATCGCGCAGGTGCCGCCGAGATCGGGGAGCGCCGCGACGGGGGTGAACGTCATCGCGCCGGTGTCGATGTAGCCGACCACGTCGCGCCGCCCGCCGCTGCGATCCGCCAGCCAGATGCGGTTCGCGGAGTCGGCGGCCATCCCGTAGGTGTTGTAGTTGGCGATGTCCATGCAGGCGCGGGTCGCGCCGGTCACCGGATCGAGGCGGCAGGCCTGCCGCTGGTTGAAGAGGCCGACCCACACGTCGCCGACGAACGAGTCGGGCGGCGCGAGGCCGATCGTGAGCGCCCGCGGCAGGCTGTAGCCCGCGCCGACCGCGGCGGTCCACAGGATGCACTCGTCGTCGGGGCCGACGAACTCCGCGGTGCCGATGTCGATGCGGCCGTTGCCGTCGAGGTCTCGGCTGGTGTCGATGACGCCGTTCACGTTGCGATCGACGCAGTCGGTCTCGCGGTTCGCGTACTTCGTCACGCTCCCCTGGTTGCCGAACGCGCGGTTGGCGACATAGGCGTCGAAGTTCTGATCGACCGCGGTGCGCGACGGGCAGTTGCCGATGTTGCTCGAGTTGCAGACGTCGCTCCAGAGCGGCACGCCCGCCGGCGCGCCGGCGCCCACCGACGGATAGCGCGCGACCTCCGCGCCGGTGCGCGAGTCGAGCTTGCTGACGGTGCCCTCCTGGCTGTTCGCGATCCACACCGCGAACGCGGTCGCCTCGTTGCGGCCGAGCGTGAGCGCGCCGCCGTCGTCCACGATCACGCCGTCGGAGTTCTCGTCGTCCGGCATCCACCCGCCGGGGCCGGGGATGCTCTGGGCCTCGCAGCCGGGCGCGCAGTCCGCGCAGAGCTCGGGGACGCCCTCGTCGACGTTGCCGTCGCAGTCGTTGTCGATCTCGTCGCAGACCTCCGCGCCGCCGCGCATGGCGTTGGTGTCGTCGCAGTCGACGTCGGCGCAGCGGCCGTCGCCGTCTTCGTCGCGGCAGTCCGGGCGGCCGCTGTCGCGGCGATCCGTGGGCGTGCGGCACTCGCCGTCGACGCACGTCTGGCCGCGATCGCAGTCGTCGTCCGTGTCGCAGGGATCGCCGCCGATCGTGCCGGAGCAGTCGCAGCCGGTGACGAGGAGGGAAGCGGCGAAGGGGAGGGAGAGGAGCAGGAGCCGTTGGGAGGGGCGCATCGTAGGGACCTCGGGGACATCCAGCGTAGCGAACCTGGGCGCATGGCAAAAGGCGGACCGCAGCGATCGCGCGGAACGTGTGAGCAGCGGCTGGGGTCGAAGGTCACCGGCCCAAGGGCTCGGGGGCACGCAGTGTCACAGCCGCCGCCGCGGAGAGGTCATGGGCCAGCGATCATCGACGGGCAGCAGAGCGGTACTCTCGATCGGCGGGGCGGCGCTGCTGCTGAGCTGCGGCGCGAGCCTGGGGGCGCTCCCGGTCGCGCCGCTCGACGAGCAGCGCGAGGGGGCCGAGCTCGAGGTGACGGCCGGCACCCGTGAAGAGCCGCCCTTGCGCCTGCGCCTCCGCTACGCGAGCCGCGCGGCCATGCTGGGGTCGGGGGGCGTGCACCTCTGGGCGCGACCGGGCAAGGACGAGGTCCAGGTGAGCGGCATCGTCGACGCGCCGGCCAAGGAGGCGCGCTGGGAAGGGTGCGAGGGGGCGGTGCTCTTCGTGGACGGCGCCGCGGTCCCGCTCGAGACCCGGTACATCGGCTCGCCGATGCAGGGCGGGCACTACGACGCGGTGCGGATCGAGCTCGGCATCCACGAGCTGCGTCGGATGAGCGGCGCGCAGCGCATCGCAGGGACCGTCTGCGGTGACCCGATCGTGATCACCGCGGCGCAGCGCCGCGCGATCGCGCGCTTCGTCGCGCTCTTCGACGAGCTGGCGGCGCCCCGGCAGACCGGGGACGCCGAGGGCTTCCGCGAGGTCGGCCCCACGATCGAGCTCCTGCCGAACGAGGACGACGATCCGGGCCCCTATCCGGCGTGAGGGCGCCCGACCTGCTACGCCTCGGCCCTCGCCGATGGGAAGCGCCCGCTCGATCACGTTGCTCCCCCTGCTCGCGCTCGCCGCGATCGCGTGCTCCGACGTGCCGACCGACGAGACGCCCCGCGGGACCGTGCGCCTCTTCCTCGCCGCGATGGAGCGGAGCGAGCACGACGAGGAGGCGCTGCGGGAGGCCTACGCGCTCCTGAGCGCGCCTACGCGCGGGGATCTGCAGGAGCGCGCGCACCTCGCGACCTCCTTCGGCGCCGATCAGCTCGAGCCCTGGGAGATGCTGGTGCGCGGCGGCTTCCGCCAGACCTTCACCCCCGCGAAGGGCGCGGCCGGCATGCGCGAGCAGATCGACGGCGACGAGGCGACGGTCGTGGTGACCAACGAGGCCGGCGATCGCCGCGCCGAGGTCCCGCTCGTGCGCGAGTCGGGCCGCTGGCGCCTCGTCCTCGCCCTCCCGCCCGCGCGCGAGTGAGCGCGACTCAATGCAAGGTATGGGAGCGGCCGTCGTGCTCGATGGTCGGCACCCCCGAGTCGCGCATGCGCGGCTCCGGCGGCATCACGACGTGTGCGTCGTCGTCCGCGAGTGAGGCGGCGAGCGATGCGGCGCCGAGGACCTGCGGAGGCGCATGCTCGGCGGCTTCTTGGATCTCCCACTGCTTCAGCGTCTTCTTGTCGCGATGCTTGCGCCGCACGTAGGCGACCATGATCAGGAGCGCCGCGAGCACCCAGAGCCCCCCGCTGCCGAAGAGGAGCGGCCACGCCTGGAAGCGCTCGGAGAGCGCCTCGTGCCACTCGAGCTCCAGGTTGACGAGGGGGATCGAGTAGGTCCGCTCGAGCGCGGTCTCGAAGGGCTGGCCGCGCCCGAGCCGCTGCACGATCTCGCGGAAGCGCGCCTCGCCGTCGTCGCGCGCCAGGAGCCAGCGCACGAAGTCCGCGCTCTGCGCGTACGCGAGGTTGACGTGATGAGGCTGGCGCGCGAACGCGGCCGAGAGCCGGGCCAGCGGGATGAGCTCGCCCGACACCGTGCCCGACCAGAGCGTCTTGACGCGCTCCAGGTTGTGCTCGCGCGCTTGGTGGATCGCGACGCCCTCGCTGAACCAGCGCGGCGTCGGGTGGCCGCCGACCGCGCGATGGAGCGCGACGTGCGAGAGCTCGTGCACGAGCACCGAGTCGACGTCGGGCCGCTGCCAGGTCTCGGGCGCGCTGAGCGTCAGGAGGACGAGCCCGCGCTGCGGATACGCGACGCCGCTCGCGTACGCCGGCGGGGGGTGCCCCTCGGGGGCGAGCGCCGCCATCTCCTCGGGGTTGCGCCCGATGCGGATCACGAGGTCGTCCTCGATGGCGACGCCGAGCTCGTCGACGACCCGCGGCCACTGCTCGCGGTGCACCTCGAAGAGGTCCTCGGCGACCGAGCGCGCGCGCTCGTGGAACTCCCACGTGACCTCGCCGCGCTGCTCGCGCACGTAGCCCTCGGGCGCGGCCGGGAGGACGCTCGTCTCGTCCGCGGTGCCGACGTCCGTCGGCGGATCGGCGTAGGCCGGGAGGGGCAGCGAGAGCCACGCTAGAAGGACCAGCGCGATCCGGACGAGCTGCGGAGATGGGGATGGGGCGGGCAGCGCGCTGGGCGGCGCGGGAGCGAGGCGATTGAAACCGCTACCGGCCACCTGGGACGAATCGTAGCACCGGCTGGTCCGATCCGGGAGCCGTGCTGGTG
>JAEZBP010000990.1 GCA_023427125.1 Pseudomonadota bacterium
CCGCCGTCTCGAGCGGACGCTCGCCCGACGCGCGGCGCGCGCCTACGCTCCCGGACATGCGCGCCCCGGTGGACCCACAGAGGCTGCGACGCTTCATGCGAGAGCTCGGCTGGCGCGCGCGCGGCCCCGGGCGGATCTATCTCACCGGCGGCGCCACCGCGCTCCTCGTCGACGCGTTCCGGCGGCGGGTGCGGGGGTTCCTCGGAGCGAGCGATGAGCGAGGACGCGCTGCGAGGCTTGCCGGGCGAGCCCCTCATGCGCCGCGGGCTCGCCGACGCGCGCGATGACGCATGGACGCCCGCGGCGCTCCTGGTCGCGATCGCGCCCACGCGCCTGCGCGAGCTCGACCTCGAGGCCCGCGCGGTCCTCGCCTACGACCTCCGCGACGACGCCGTCCACCCCGCCGAGCGCTACCCCCTCTGACGCCGGCACCGCCCGCGCCGAGGCGCGCAGGCGGTGCCACATCGTCGCTACGACTCGAGATCCTCGTCGTCCTCTCCGTCGTCCTCGTCCTCCTCCACCACGCCACGCGGGCGGCCGCCGGGCTGATGCGGGGTGAAGCCGTAGTCGCGCAGATCGTCGTCCTGCTTGCGGTCGGGCAGGTTCGCGTGGAGGTGGTTGCGCACGGCGGTGATCACCTTTCGCGCCTCGTCGAGCGTCTCGCCCTTGACGGTGAACGCCTTCGAGAGCGCCGCGCGGCTGCCGAGGCGGTCGCCGATGATCGCCGCGAGCTTGTCGAAGGCCTGCTCGACCTCGCGCTCGACCAGGCCGCTGAAGAGCAGGCGCCGCTCGGCGTCGCCTGCGGGGAGCGCGGCGAGCCGCACGTTCTCACCGGAGCTGAGCGCGAGCGCGCGCAGCACGCCGGCGAAGCTCACCGGGTTCGAGCCATAGACGCCGTAGCTCTTGCCGATGAGCGGGTTGCGCTCCTCGGTGACCGACTGGAGGTGAGCGTCGACGCGCGAGAGCGCCACCTTCCCCTGCTTGAGCGCGTCGCGGCCGGCGCGGGTGGCGAGGAACTTGGCGGTCTCCACCGCGGTGAGGCCGGGGACCTGCTCCCCGATCGCGACGATCGACGCGTCGACCCGCGCGCGGAGCTCGGGGCGGAGCACCGCGCTCTGTCGCTCGATCCGCTGGTCCTCGGTCTCCCCCTCGGGCACCTCGCGCCGCTCGTCGTCGGCCTTCGCGATCTGCTCGAGCTGGAGCTTGGTGTCGTCCGGCTGTGGCTGTCGTCTCTTCCGTGCCATCGCTCTCTCCCTTCGCGATCACGGATATCAGACCGAACGCCGATGCACATGTCCCCAAGTAGGGACACCCCTAATGATTTCGCGAGGTTCCGAGTTTTCTGTGCGTCCGACAGGGTTTTCCGAGCGCGCGGCGAGGTGTTCTGCGACCGCGGCGAGGTCTCCGGCGCGCCGAGCGGTGTCGCCGGCGCTCGACGCGAGGTCTTCGGTCCGCGCGGCGAGCTCGTCCGTCGCTCGAGCGAGGCCGCGCGCCTCTTCGTCGACGTCTTCCGCGGCCCGCGCGAGCGCTTCGCTTCCTGACGCGAGCTCGTGCGCGCTCGACGCGAGCTCACGCGCACGCGCGGCGAGGCGCTCGGTCGAGGTCTCACGCCGCTCGGCGCTGCCTCCACGCGTCCTCGGCCGCGAAGCCGGCCGCCTCGAGGCCGGGGATCACCACGTCGCGCAGCGTGATCTGCACGAGCTCGCGGGTCTCGAGGTTCTCGCAGACGCCGAGCGCCTGGCCTTGCGCGACGAGCTCGTCGGGCGAGGGCGGGCAGAAGGGGATCGCGTCGAGCTCCTTGTCTTCGAAGTACGCGAACGCCGTGCGCAGCCACGCGCTCGTGCGATCGCGCGCGGCGGCGTCGAGCGCAGGCGCGGCTTCCTGCACCAACGTCCAGCCGAAGCGCGCGTGGAGCGACTCGTCGGCGCAGATCTGATCGATCACCCGCCGCACGAGGGGCTCGGTGGTGCGCTCGCGCTCCTCCGCGGTCAGCGCCACCGCCACCGTCTCGCACACGCAGCCGATGAAGAGCGCGTTGCGCAGCACCCGCTCGAGCGGCGAGCACCCCGGATGCACCGGCAGCGGCCTCGGCGCGAGCTCCATCTCGACGGCGGCGTCTCCGCCGAGCGCCTCGACCACGCCGCCGCAGAGCCCGCCGTGCCGCAGCTCGTCCATGCTCATGCGCAGCACGCTCGTCTTGTGATCGAGCGTCGCCTCCGCCTCGATGAGCTGCGGCAAGAGCTGCGAGAAGACCGCCGCCGACTGGTGCTCGTTCACCATGCGCTTGAGCCAGACCCGCTTGGCCGCCGCGAGCGTGCTCGCCTCGTACTGCGCGACGTCGATGCGCTCGCCCTCGCGGCGCTCCGGCTCGTTCGCGCCCCGGCGCAGCGCGGTCCGCAAGAGGCGCTCGTGCTCGGCCCGCAGCGGGCCCTCCCCCGCGCGCACCCGCAGCACGCTCACGCGACCTCTCCGTCGGCCGGCGGCACGAAGGGGCCCCACGCCGCGCACCCGCGCTCCCAGTCCCAGCCGATCCGCTCGCAGCACTCGACCCACTCCTCGCCGCGGTTGTCGCACGAGCCCGCGTCGGCGAGCGCCGCGTCCTGCCCGGCGTCCTCGATCGACGCCGCGTCCTCGGCGATCGACCGCGAGCCCGCGTCGGCCACCGCCCCGCCGTGCGCCGCGTAGCAGCCCGGCGTCGCCATCACGAGCCCCAAGGTCACGACCCGCGCCGCCCGCAGCGCCCTCGTCCGTGCATCCGTCATCGAAGCCTCCTCGACGCTCACGATGACGACCCCGCGGTCATCGCGAAAATACATCGTCGACATCACTCCCATAGCGGGAGGCTATGGAGGCTCAGGCCGGCAGCAGCGCGAGGTAGAGGCGGGCGAGCTCCTCGAGGTCCGAGAGATCGCTCGCCACGATCGTGTAGACCACCTCGTCGTCCACGCGATCGTAGAGGTGCACGATGCGGTTGCGAAACGCGAAGATGCGCCCGAAGCGCGCCGCGGCGCCGGCGGGGAGCTTGCCGGCGCTCTCGAGGCGGACGAGGAGGTCGGTGCTCGTCTCGGGGGCGCCGAGCCCGAGGCGCGAGACGAGGTGGCTGCCGACGTCGATGAGGATCTGGATCGCGACCTGGAGCCGGCGCAGCGCCGCGTCCGCGTTGCGATCGTCCGCGCGAAACGCCTCGAAGCTCCCGGGATCGAGGGCGCGCAGGCGCGCGATCGTGTCGGCCAGCAGCGCGAGCTTCGCCTGGACTTGCTCGGGCGTCATCGAGGCTCGCGCGGGGCGAAGCGTGAGCGGAGCCCCGCGAAGGTGCTGCGCATCGCGATGTCGTGCGTCGGCTTCCAGTCGAGGTACTCGCGAAACGTCCTCTCCTCGAACGCGAAGCGCGCCTCGCGATCGGCGTCGTGGACCCGCACGCCCTCGCTGAGCACGCGGTGGCGGAAGACCGGCCCTTGCGGGCCGAGGACGACGATGTCCACACGACCCGAGGGCGAGAATCGCTCGAGCTCGCTGCTCAGCGCGTAGAGCGCCCGCGCGTCGTCGGGCGTCTCCTCTCCGCGCAAGAGCACCGCCACGTCCAGATCGCTGTCCGGCCGGGCGTCGCCTCGCGCGACCGAGCCGAAGACCCACGCCGCGGCGACCCTGTCAGAGCGCGCGAGCACGTGGCCGATCTCCTCCATCACCGACACCCCGCGATCGTAGAGGTGAACCCATGGCGGCGCCACGCGCGATCGGGCAGCCTCGAACGATGGAGGAGCTCCTCGACGCGCACACCGCCCTGCGGCTCGCCACCCTCTCGAGGCACGCCTCGTTCGTCGGCGGGCCCGGCGCGAACGCGTTCTTGCGCGAGCGCATCGCGCCGCTCCACCGCGAGGGCACGGTGTGCCACGCCGAGCACGAGGGCCGCCTCGCCGGGCTG
>JAEZBP010001043.1 GCA_023427125.1 Pseudomonadota bacterium
AGGCGGCTGACACAAACCGGCGCATGGTGCTGACCTCCAGCCCGAAAAGCAGCTGATCGTCGAGTGCGCGGCGAATGTGCCGAATTGCGGCAGCTGGCGTGCCACGGCGTTGCCCGTCCGGATCGAATGCTTAACTTCGGAGCCGTTCGACGCCGCGGAGGGCAGCACACATGAGACTCGACCGACTGACCAGCAAGACCCGCGAGGCGCTCGTCGCCTCGGAGCAGCGCGCCACCCAGCGAGGGAACCCGGAGCTCCAGCCGGAGCACTTCTTCCTCGCGCTCCTCGAGCAGGACGGAGGCGTGACCGCGCCCATCGTGCAGAAGGCCGGAGCCGACCCCGCGGCGCTCGCGCGGGCGATCGAGCAGCGCCTCGGCGCGCTGCCGAGGGTGTCGGGCGGCGCCGAGCCGACGATCTCGAGGCGACTGCGAGCCCTCCTGACCGAGGCGTGGGCCGAGACCGAGCGCATGAAGGACGAGTACACCTCGGCCGAGCACGCGCTGCTGGCGCTCCTCGGGAGCAAGGACGAGCTGCGCAAGGTCTTCACGGACGCGGGCATCGCGCAGGACAAGCTGGCGCAGGCGATCAAGGACGTGCGCGGCAGCCAGCGCATCACCGACCCCGAGCCCGAGGGCAAGTACCAGTCGCTCGAGAAGTACACGCGCGACCTCACCGCCGACGCGCGCAAGGGGAAGGTCGACCCGGTGATCGGGCGCGACGAGGAGATCCGCCGCGTCATCCAGGTCCTCAGCCGTCGCACCAAGAACAACCCCGTGCTGATCGGTGAGCCCGGCGTCGGCAAGACCGCGATCGTCGAGGGCATCGCGCAGCGCATCGTCGCCGGGGACGTGCCCGAGAGCCTGCGCGACAAGCGCCTGCTCTCGCTCGATCTGGGCGCGATGGTCGCCGGCTCGAAGTACCGCGGCGAGTTCGAGGATCGCCTCAAGGCGGTGCTGAAGGAGATCGAGTCGGCGGCCGGCGCGATCATCCTCTTCATCGACGAGCTCCACACCCTGGGCGGCGCCGGCGCGGCCGAGGGCGCGATGGACGCGAGCAACATGCTCAAGCCCGCCCTCGCGCGCGGCGAGCTGCGCTGCATCGGCGCGACCACCCTCGACGAGTACCGCAAGCGCATCGAGAAGGACGCCGCGCTCGCGCGCCGCTTCCAGCCGGTGTTCGTCGGCCAGCCGACGGTCGAGGACACCATCGCGATCCTGCGCGGCCTCAAGGAGCGCTACGAGGTCCACCACGGCATCCGCATCCAGGACTCGGCGATCGTCGCGGCAGCGACCCTCAGCGACCGCTACATCACCGATCGCTTCCTGCCCGACAAGGCGATCGATCTCGTCGACGAGGCCGCAAGCAAGCTGAAGATGGAGATCGAGTCGCTCCCGGCCGAGATCGACACGGTCGAGCGGCGCATCACGCAGCTCGAGATCGAGAAGCAGGCGCTCAAGCGCGAGGGCGACCCCGCGTCGCACAAGCGCCTGCGCGAGGTCGACGCCGAGCTCGCGGAGCGCAACGAGGAGAAGAGCCGGATGCGCGCGCAGTGGCTGCGCGAGAAGGAGCTCATCGGCGAGATCCGCGAGCGCAAGGCGAGCGTCGAGGAGCTGCGCCACGACCTCGAGCGCGCCCAGCGCACCGCCGACTACGAGACCGCGAGCCGCCTGCAGTACGGCGACATCCCTGCCGCCGAGGCCGACGTCAAGCAGGCCCAGGCCGAGCTCGAGAAGGTGCAGGCGGAGGGCTCCTTCTTGAACGAAGAGGTCACCGACGAGGACATCGCGGCGGTCGTCAGCAAGTGGACCGGCGTGCCGATCAGCAAGATGCTCGAGGGCGAGCGCGAGAAGCTCCTCCGCATGGAGAAGGAGCTCGGCGTGCGCGTGATCGGGCAGGAAGAAGCGGTCGTCGCGGTCTCCAACGCCGTGCGCCGGAGCCGCGCGGGCCTCGGCGATCCGAACAAGCCGATCGGCTCGTTCCTCTTCCTCGGGCCGACCGGCGTGGGCAAGACCGAGCTCGCGCGGGCGCTCGCCGAGTTCATGTTCGACGACGAGCGGGCGATGGTGCGGCTCGACATGAGCGAGTACATGGAGAAGCACGCGGTCGCGCGGCTCATCGGCGCGCCGCCCGGCTACGTGGGCTACGAGGAGGGCGGCCAGCTCACCGAGCCGGTGCGCAGGCGGCCCTACTCGGTGCTCCTCTTCGACGAGATCGAGAAGGCGCACCCCGACGTGTGGAACGCGCTCCTGCAGGTGCTCGACGACGGCCGCCTGACCGACGGCCAGGGCCGCACCGTCGACTTCCGCAACCCCGTCATCATCCTGACCTCGAACGTCGGCAGCGCGCACATCATGCAGATCGACGACGAGACGGCGATGCGCGCCGCGGTGATGGCGGATCTCTCGAACCACTTCCGGCCGGAGTTCCTGAACCGCCTCGACGAGGTCGTGGTCTTCCACCGGCTCGACAAGGCGATGCTGCGCCGCATCGTGGACATCCAGCTGGCGCGCTTCACCGCGCGGCTCGCCGATCGCGACATCGCGCTCGAGGTCACCGACGCGGCCAAGGACTTCCTCGCGGACGTGGGCTACGATCCGACCTTCGGCGCCCGCCCGCTCAAGCGCGCGATCCAGCGCTACTTCGAGAACCGCATCGCCGAGGACATCCTCGCCGGCCGCGTCGGCCCGGGCGACACGATCCGCGTCGACCACGCGCTCAGCGGCGAGCTCGTGGTGCGCAAGGTCGCGGGAGACGGCCAGGCCGTACACGCCTGACATCCGAGCGAACGAGCTTGGGCGCGAGCCGCCGCGCCCAAGCTCGCGCAGATCTCGCGGGCTCGTCGCCGCTCGATCGAATCCGAGGAGCTCGCCGACGTCGCTCGCGCGGACGCGTCGCGAGTCGGGCTGGGTCGACCATGACCGCGGCCGTCGGGCTCGCGCTGAGCGCGGCGGGCGTGCTGATCGTCGCGCGGCGCGGGAGGTACTCTTCAGCGGCCGGGCGCGAAGCAGCGCCGGTAGAGCTCGCGCAGCTCGGGCTCGCGCTGCGGGACGGGGCCTTCCCCGCGGAGCCCCGGGGCGCTCTCTCGGATGGGCAGCGGGCGCACCGGGCCGGGCGGGAGGCCCCACTCCGCCAGCCACGCGGTGAGCTGGGCCGACGACGCGGCGTAGACGATCCGCCCCAGGCCGACCTGCGCGTGAGCGGCCGCGCACATCGGGCAGGGCTCGCCGGAGGTGTAGACGACGGCGGCGGCGCGCTCCTCGGAGCGGAGGTGGGTGGCGGCCCAGCGGGCCAGCTCGAGCTCGGGGTGACGGGTCGGATCGCCCGAGCCGACGCGGTTGCGATCCTCGGCGAGGAGCCGGCCGTCGCCGCCGACGAGCACCGAGCCGAAGGGCTGATCACCGGCGTCGAGCGCCTCGGCGGCGAGGTCGACAGCGCGGCGGAGGAAGGTCATCTCCGCTTCGGACAGCACGCTCATCACAGCATCCTCGAGAGCACTCTCGCCTCGGAGCGAGCCGCTCGCAAGCGGGCGCGTCCCGCCCACCTCCGTCGATCGCACGATCGCTCGAGCCTCAGGGGCTCGACGACCCGCCTCGCGAGCCTCGGTGAGCCTCCCTGAGGCTCACCGCCCTCCGCGCGCCGTGACCTCGGCGAGCCTCCGGGGCGCCGCGCTCGCCCTCGACCCGGGCCCGCGGCTAAGCGTGGGTGCCGGGCAGGAAGTCGCCGAAGCGCTCGCGGCCGAACGCCTCCGTGAAGCCGCCGTTCCACGCGAGCTTGCCGGCGATCATCACCAGCCGCACCACCGCGTCGTTGCGGTTCACGAGGCGCGGGAGGCCGGCGAGGAACTCGGCCTGCTCGTGGCGGTGCACGTCGTCGGTGAGCTTGGCCGGATCGACCACGGTGATGTCGGCGCGCTTGCCCACCGCGAGGTGGCCCGCGTCGAGGTTGAAGAACTCCGCGTTCTCCTTGGTGAGCCGGTGCACCGCCTTCTCCAGGCTCATGATCGGCGCGCCGCGCTCGCGGCTCGCCTCGACGTAGCGCAGCACCCGCAGCGGCAGGTTGTAGAAGGCCATGCTGTTGATGTGCGCGCCCGAGTCGGCGAAGCCGAGCACGGTGTTCGGGTCGTTGTAGAGCGGCGCATACCGAGACGGATCGTGGTTGCCGATCACCGTCTCCCAGTGGATCGCTTGGTCTTGCTCGACCACCAAGTCGAGGAAGGTGTCGACCGGGTGCTGGCCGCGCTCCTCGGCGATCTGGGTGAACGACTTGCCGATCAGCGACGCGTCGGGCGCCGCGGTCACGTACGCGTCGCCGAAGTCCTTCTGCCAGACCTTGGGCGCGAAGCGGCTCGCGTAGTGCTTCTTGAACGCCGCGCGATAGGCGGGATCGTTCAGCGTCGCGTCGCGCTCGCTCAGGTCGCGCGAGAGGTGCCGCGCCAGCGCGCCGGTGGGGAACTCCTCGAAGATCACCAGCTCCATCCCCTGCGCCGAGACGCGAAAGGGAACGGGGAACGCCTGCATGCGGAAGTCCGCGCCGAGCACCCGGTTGAAGAACGCGCAGCCGAAGCTCAGCACCCCGCGGATCCAAGGGTCGCCCTTCAGATCCATCATCGCGACCATCGAGGCCTTGAGGCTCTTGCGCACCCCGAACGACGCGCTCTGCGCGAGATACCAGAGCGCCGCGACGCGGTTGACGAGGTCGGGCACGCCCTGCAGATGCGCGCCGCGCCGCCGGACCACCGACGTCAGCGCCGCGCGCTCCTTGCCGCTCGCGTAGGCCGCCGGCAGCAGCTTGGACCAGTGGCGCCCGTCCATCTTGTCCCAGGGGTTGTGCTGCATGGAGATGCCGATGAGGCCCGCGTCGAGCGACTCCTCGAGCATCGCGACCATCCGTTCGAGCTCGGCCGGTGTGGGCTTCTCCCCCGGGGTCAGCGCCCGATCGATCCCCATCACGCGCGCGCGGATGTCGGAGTGACCGATGAACGACGCCACGTTCGGGCCGAGCGGCAGCGTCCGGAGGTGCGCGATCCACTCGCGCGGGCTCGACCAGCGCTTCTGCTCGCTGAGGATGGGGAAGAGGATCTCCCTCGGAAAGGCCTCGACGCGGGTGAACATGTCGCACGCGTCCTCGACGTCGGCGTAGACGAACGAGAGCGAGCAGCCGCCGAGCAGCACGGTGGTCACGCCGTGCCGCACCGACTCGCCGAGCCCCGGCGCGACCAGCACCTCGCCGTCGTAGTGGGTGTGGTTGTCGATGAAGCCCGGCATCACCCACTGGCCCGCCACGTCGATGACGCGCGCGTCGACGTCGACGATCGGCTCGCGAGAGAGCGCCGCGACCGCGCCGTCCTTCACCAGCACGTCGCCCACGTAGCGAGGGCTCCCGGTGCCATCGAAGATCGTGCCGCCAGCGAGGAGGGTCGAGGTCATGACGAGGGCCTTTCGCCGCGCCGAGCGCGCAGCCGGGAGGGTACGGGCGGCGGCGGCGGCGCGCGAGCCCGCCGATGAATCCCCGCCGCGCGCCTCGCAACGAGCCCCCCGACATGCGTCGGCTGCTCACCCTCATGACGGTCCTCCTCATGCCGCTCGGCGCGTCCGCCGATCCTCCCTCGGACGGCGCGCGCGAGGCCGACGAGGCCGCCCGCTCGGCGACCCTCGCCGGTCAACGGCTCTTGCGAATGCTCGACGAGGCGCGCCTGCGCGGCGACGCGCCGCGGGCCGCCTGCGTCGACGGCAAGCTGACCCAAGCGAACAGCTTCGGGCGGACGATCCTCGACCGGCGCGAGCGCCTGCTCGCGGCCCAGCAGCGCGGCGACGAGACCGCCACCGCCCACGAGCGCTCGGTGATCCGCGCGCTCACCCGGCAGCTCCGGCGGGTCGAGCGCGAGGGCCGAGCCTGCGTCTACCCCGAGACCGGTGAGCGGGGGACGGTCGTGACGGTGCTGATCGGGCCGGAGGTCCCGCGCGACGAGGATCCCTCGCTCTTCACCGACGAGGAGCGCCGTCGAGGCCGGCGCTGACGCGCTACGTTCTCGGCATGACCTACCGCGAGGATGGCCGCGAGGATCGCTCGATCCTCGTCACCGCGTTCAGAGGCTCGATCTTCGGCCTCGATCCGGCCACCGTCGCCGTGCGCTGGAGGCACGGCGACGATGTCGGGTCAGGGTGACGCTTGCACCCTCCTCCGACCCATGCCACCTTGCGCGCCCCCATGGAGCGAACAGCGATGACGACGAACGCGACCCACAACCCCGACGCGGTGCAGTGCAAGCCCGTCGAGGTGGTCGTCGGTGAGAAGGGCGTCGAGCGTGCGATCAAGCACCTCAAGCGCAAGATGGCCGCCGAGGGCATCCTCCGCGAGCTCAAGCGCCGCCGGCACTACATGAAGCCGTCGGTCCGCCGCCGGAAGAAGGAGTCGGAGGCCGCGCGCCGCCGGCGCAAGCGCGAGAAGCAGATCCTCGAGCGCTGAGACGCTGGAGCGCTGGACGCTCCGCCACCGCTCCCTGGACGACCCTGCCCCACGTCACGTGGGGCGGGGTTTTCGTGTTTTCGGCGCCCGGGAGCGTCAGGGCTTCACGTCCCAGGGCCTGCGCTTGGTGTGCACGCTGAGGCCCGAGGGGATCTCGGTGCCCTCGAGATCGGCCGGGACCACATCGTGCGCGACCTCGCCCGCCGGGCGCACCACGAAGCCCTCGGGGAGCGTGCTGCCCTTACCGACCACGGCGAGCTGCGGCGGGAGGACGGCCTCCATCGAGCCGACGCGGGCCCCGGCGCCGATCACCGCGCCCTTGTCGATGATGGCGCGCTCGACGACCGCGCCCTTGCCGATCACGCAGTCGTTCAAGACGATCGACTCTCGCACGACCGCGCCGCGGCCGACCCGCACCCCAGGGCTCAGCACGCTGCGCTCGACGATGGCCTCTCCATCGATCACGCAGCCGTTGGTCACCAAACTATCGACGATCGTGGCCTTTCCGATGCGCGCCGGCGCGCGCATCTCGCTGCGCGTGCGGATCAGCCAGCCGAGATCGTTCAGGTCGTAGGCCGGCGGGTCGCTCAAGAGATCCATGTGCGCGTCCCAGTACGACTCGAGCGTGCCGACGTCGCGCCAGTATCCGCGATAGGGCCAGGTGAAGACCTTCTCGCCGCGCGAGATCATGCGCGGCAGGATGTCCTTTCCGAAGTCGTGCGCGCTCTCGGGCATCGAGCGGTCCTCGAGGAGCACCCGATCGAGCGCCTCGTAGTTGAAGACGTAGACGCCCATGTTGCCGGTGCCGGGCATGGGCTCCTTCGGCTTCTCGACGAAGAGCGTGGCCCAGCCGCCCTCGTTCGTCTGCACCATGCCGAAGCGGGACTGCTCCTCCGGTGTGACCTCGATCGTCGCGAGCGTGACCTCGGCGCCGGCCTCCACGTGAGCCTTCACGAGCTCGCGGTAGTTCATGCGGTAGATGTGGTCGCCGCTGAGGATCACCACGATGTCGGGCCGGCGATCCTTGATGAACAGGAAGTTCTGCTGCACCGCGTCGGCGGTGCCGACGTACCAGTCGGCGTCTTCCCGCGAGCGATAGGGCTGGTAGACGCGGATGCCGCCCCAGATCTCTCGATTGAGATCCCACGGTCCGCCCGCCCCGATGTGCTCGATCAGCGAGTGTGGCCGATACTGCGCGAGGATCATCAGATCGAAGAACCCCGAATTGACGCAATTCGAGAGCGCGAAGTCGATGATCCGATATCGCCCGGCGAAGGGGACCGCCGGCTTGGTCCGCTTGGCCGTGAGGATCCCGAGCCGGGAGCCCTCTCCGCCCGCGAGAATCACCGCGCACGTACGCTTCATGCTCCCTCTCCGCTCGCCATGTCGCTCGCCTCGTCCACTTCGGTCACCGGCCTGGCCGCCTCGGCCTCGCCCCGGCGCTCCTCCACCATCGCCTCGTAGAGCTCCGCGTAGGCCGCCGCCGAGCGCTCCCACGAGGAGTCCTCGGCCATCGCCGTCGCGATCAGCGCCGCCCACTTCGCGGGCCGGCGGCGCCCCGCGAGCGCGCGACGGATCGCGAACGCGAGCGAGGGCGCCGACGCCTCGGGGAAGAGCACGCCGGTCGGCGCGTCCGCCAGATCGAGGTCGCGCACCGTGTCGGCGAGACCACCGGTCTCGCGCGCGACGGGGATGGCGCCGTAGCGCATCGCGATCAACTGGGTCATCCCGCAGGGCTCGTAGCGCGAGGGTACCAGGAGCAGGTCCGCGCCCGCGTAGATTCGTCGCGCAAGCCGCTCGTCGAAGCCGATGCGCGCGCGCACCCGCCCGCTCTCCTCGGCGGCGAGCGAGAGCACCGCGCTCTCGAGCCAGGGCTCGCCGGTGCCGAGGAAGACGGCCTGCCAGCGCTCCTCGCGTAAGATGCGGAGCGCGCCGAGCACCAGATCGACGCCTTTCTGCGAGACCATCCGCCCGACGAACGCCACGATGGGCGCATCCGCGTCGGAGGGCAGGCCGAGCTCCTGCCGGAGCACCGCGCGGTTGATCGCGCGATTGGAGGGGTCGCCGGGCGCGTCGAGGGCCGGGTCGGTCGCGGGGTTCCAGCTCGCGAGGTCGAGCCCGTTCGGGATCCCGTGGAGCTCGGCGCGCCGCGCGCGGAGCAGCGCGTCGAAGCCGGCCCCGAGCTCGGGCGTGAGGATCTCGCGGGCGTACCCGACCGAGACCGTGGAGATGCGATCGGCGGCGACCAGCCCGAGGGCCATCGGCGCGCCGCGCAGCTCCTCGGGCACACGATCGTCGCTCGCGCCGGCGATGCCGAAGCCCCGCAGCTCGGCCTCGGCGCCCAGGCCCGTGTACGGGAGGTTGTGGACGGTCAGGAGGCTCGCGATCGACGCGAAGTCCGCGTCGGTCCGCCGCGCGCGCAGCATCCACGGCACCACCGCGGTGTGCCAGTCGTGGCAGTGCACGATGTCGGGCTTTGGCGCGAGATGGCGGCAGAGCTCGAGCGCAGCGATCGAGAAGAAGGTGAAGCGCCGCCCCTCCTCGTCCATCCGGCCCGTGTAGACGATCGACTCGGGCGCGATCGGCGGGCCGCTCACGAGGTAGACCGGCACTCCCTCGAGCTCGCTCTGGAGGATCTCGGCCCGCATCGATCCGCTCGCGTGCTCGATCGGGAAGCTCGCGATCGTCGTCGGGCTCGGCGCGCGCCGCAGCACCCCGGCGTGCGCGGGGATCACGACGCGCGCGTCGACGCCTCGCGCGCGCAGCGCCTTCGGCAGCGAGCCCACGAAGTCGCCGAGCCCGCCGACCTTCACCCAGGGCCCGAGCTCGGTCGCGATGAAGAGGACCCGCATCCCGCTACCATACCGAAATCGCGGTCCTGCCGTTCGTCGCGGGTACCATGCGGGCGCGAGGCGGCCCGCGTGAGAGGAGCTCCCATGAGTGATTGCGAAGAGGTCCTGGCCTTCTGGTTCGGCACGCTCGACCCGGAGGGGCGCGCGGCCAAGGAGATCGCGGCGCGCTGGTGGACCAAGGATCCTGAGTTCGATCAGGCGCTCCGCGATCGCTTCGGCGCGCTGCACGAGGAGGTGCTGCGAGGCGAGCACGACGACTGGCTCGCGTCGGCGCGGGGCCGGCTGGCGGCGGTGATCGTGCTCGATCAGCTCTCGCGCAACATGTTCCGCGGCAGCGCGCGGATGTTCGCGGCCGATGATCGAGCGCTCGCGATGGCGGAGGAAGGGATCGCCCGCGGCGAGGACCGCGAGCTCGCGTACGCCGAGCGGAGCTTCCTCTACCTGCCGCTCGAGCACAGCGAGGATCTCGTGAGGCAGGAGCGCTGCGTCGAGCTCTTCCGCACCTGGCGTGACGAGGCGCCCGAGGCGCTGCGCGGCGGCATCGACGGCTCGCTCGACTACGCCATCGCGCATCGCGACATCATCCGCCGCTTCGGCCGCTTCCCTCACCGCAACGCGCTGCTCGGTCGCGAGTCGACGGCGGAGGAGCTCGAGTTCCTGAAGCAGCCCGGCTCGTCTTTCTGAAGCGCGTTGCAGAACGTTTCATCTCGGCGATGCCGCGCGGCGCTCCTTGCTCCCGAGGGCTTTCGTCTCCATCGTCTCCGCATAGAGGAGATGACGATGCCCGAAGAGACGATCGGCGGAGACAAGAAGGTCAGCGAGCTCGCCGTGCGCGTGGAGCAGGACGACGCGTACCGCTTCGAGGTCACCTTCGACAAGGAGTACGTCCCGATCATCGTGGACGAGCCGCCTCCGCTCGGAAAGGACGAGGGGCCGAACGCGGCCCGCATCCTCGCGACGGCGATCGGGAACTGCCTCGCCGCCAGCCTCGTGTTCTGCCTCGGTAAGCGCGGCGTGAAGGTGGCGCACGGCGTGGTGGCGACGGTGTCGATGGACATCGTGCGGACCCCCGAGCGGCGCCTCCGGATCGGGCAGGTGCGCGTCGGTCTCCGGGCGCCCGACGAGGTCCCGAGCGAGGCGCTCGAAGCCTGCCGCGATGTGTTCGAGGACTTCTGCACCGTGACCGCGAGCGTGCGGCGCGGGATCGACGTGACCGTCACGCTCGAGGGAGGCTCGCGATGAACATCGACGTCTCGTATGGGATCACCGGCCGGCTCGAGGGCACGACGCTGGCCGAGGCGCGCGCGCGCGTCACGGCGGCGCTCGCGGCCGAGGGCTTCGGAGTGCTGACCGAGATCGACGTCCAGAAGACGCTCGAGGCCAAGCTCGGCGAGCGCATCGACCCCTACGTCATCCTCGGCGCGTGCAACCCCGGCCTCGCGCACCGCGCGATCAAGGGCGACCCGGCCCTCGGCCTCATGCTCCCGTGCAACGTGGTGCTCGCGCAGGACGGCGCGGACGTCATCGTCTCGGCGGCCTCGCCCGAGGCGATGTTCTCGATCGCCCAGGCCGAGCCCGAGGTGGCGTCGGTCGCGAAGGAGGCCGAGGAGCGCCTCCGCAGGGTGATCGCCGCGCTCTGATCGCCGGACCGCCATCACGGTTTGCTTCGCTCGACCTCCACCCGAGCGCGCTTGGTGTCGCCCGCTGGCCTTGCGGCGGCGATCGAAGGTGACAAGCCACTCCTCGCGCATCGCGCCAAGGATGTCGAGAGACCATGACCCAGTCGCCCCACCTCGAGCTCGCGCCGGAGGTCCGTGCCGAGGATCCGGCGCCGAGCGTGCCGCGCGGGCTGGGTCGCCTGCGGGCGGTGGTCGTGCAGCACCTCGAGGCGCTCGTGCTCGCTCCGATCGGGCTCGCTTCGTGGGCGCCGTACTGCTTGCTCCGCCTCTTCCTGCCGCGACCGCCGATGCTTCCGCCGCCCCGGCGCGTCGCGTACATCGCCCGCCTGATCCTCACCGAGGCCGTGCCGCCGCCGGGTCTTCGCCCGCTCGATCGCTGGCGCTTGCTCCTTCATCTCGCGGTGACCACGGCGACAGCTCCGGTGAAGGGGCTCGCGTGGATGATGGACGACATCCTCTACCGTCGTGAGCTCGCGGCGCACCCCGTCGAGGCGCCGCTCTTCGAGATCAGCGCGTGGCGCAGCGGCAGCACGCGGCTCGGCCACCTGCTCTCTGACGATCCCGGGCTGGCGGCGCCCAACGTGCTCCAGATCCTCGCGCCGTATCTCTGGCTCTGGCGGCTCGCGCGCTGGGTCCTCGGCCGCCGGGTCGATCGCGACGCCATCGCGCGGCGCATGCGCGCCTCGATCCCGGCGGCGTTCGCGGAGCGGCACGAGATCGATCCTTGGCGCACGGACACCTTCGACGTCGTCTTCTTCCGCCATCAGCTCGTCCCGTACGCGATGGCGCTCGGCCCCACGGCGGCGCTCGCGGAATTCTCGCACCGCGGGGTCACGCCCACCACGCGGGAGATGTGGGAAGGAGACTTCGTCCGCATGATCGACGGCCTCGGCCGTCGCACGCTCGCCTTCGCGGGGCCCGCGCCGGACGGATCGGCGCGGCGCTTCTTCATCAAGGGCCACTTCCTCGCGGCGGCGCCCGCGCTCTCGACGCGCTGGCCGGGCGCGTCGTTCACCACCGTGATCCGCGCTCCTCTCGCGCGCATCAAGAGCACGCTCAACTACCTGCGCGTCGGCCCCGACTTCTTCGGGCTTGGCCCGATGCCGTGGCCCTGGATCGCGCAGATCGCGCCGGCCGAGGTCGCGTACAACCGCGCCGAGCTGGAGTGGTTCACACGAGACGACGGCGTGCGCCGCTGCGTGGTCCCGTTCGGCGAGCTCGTGAGCGATCTTCCGGAGGCGCTGCGCCGCATCTACCGGACGTGCCTCGACGCCGACGGACCGCCGCCCGAGGTCCCGCTCACCCATCCTCCGCGACACACCGGGGGCTATTCGATCGACCACTCGCTCGACGCGCTCGGCGTGGACGCGGACGGGATCGACGCCGAGCTCGCCGACTACCGAGCGTGGTGTCGCGGAGAGAGCCCTCGGTAGAGGCCTGTTCTCATCGAGCGCTCACGGGCGAGTCGAGCACCTCCAGCAGAGGCTCACGGAGCCGCGGGGAGAGGCAGGAGGCACGCCGGGTCGAGCGCGTCCACCGCGCGCTTTCCGTCGAGCGCGTCGGCGAGGTTCGCGAAGGCGTCCTTGCGCTCGCGCCGGAGCACCAAGAGCGCCGCGTTGGTGCCGGCCTTCACGGCGATGGGGACGCCGCCGCCGAGCTCGGCCCACTGCCCGCTGAAGATGAGGTTCTGCACGGGCGTGAGGTAGTGGGCGACGCCGCTCTTCACGTTCGCGCTGCTCGGCTTGGTGCCGACGATGCTCCCGTCGCGGTTGCCCGTGTAGCGCAGGTGCGTGATCGGCGTCGCGATCTCGCAGACCTCGACGTGCTCGCGGAGCCGCGGCGAGAGAGCGCGGGCGACGCGATCGATGAGGACCTCCGCGTACCCGCGCTTGAACGCCTCGTACTCGGGCCCGCGCGTGAGGCCCTCGCGCGTCCTCCAGCGATCTCCGTAAGCCAAGCGCGCCGACACCGAGAGCCGCAAGGTGCCCTTTCCCTCCGGGGCGAGGCTCGGATCCCGCGCGGACGCGGCGAGGACGGTGATCGCGGAGCGCTCGGGATCGCCGCCGTTGTGGTCCTGCCGCGACACGTCGTCGCGCGTCAGCATGGTGAGCTCGTCGTTGAAGCCGAGCCGCTCCGCGGGCGCGTCGAGGCCGAGGAAGACCGTGAGGTGCGAGTCGCCGATGTCCGCGTCCCGGAGCTTGGCGATGAGCCCTGGATCGATGATCTTCGGCGGCAGCATGTGCTCGTACACGGTCGCCGAGTCGCACGCCGCGAGGACGTACTTCGCGCGGATCGTGTGCTTCGTCTGGTGGCGCGTCCCGTGGGTGACAGAGACGCCCGTGGCCCTCTTGTTCTCGACGTGGATCGCGTCGACGCGCGCACGCGAGATCACCCGGCCACCCCACGCGGTGATCGCGCGCACCAGAAAGCCGGGCAGCTCCTGGCTTCCTCCCAGAGGCGCGGCCTGGTAGTCGCTCGTGTACGCCCAGCCGACCGGCGTGATGCACGACACGAGGCGCTCCTCCGAGCAGAACATGCGTGAGAGGAAGGGCGCGTGGAACAGGCGGTCGAAGCCGTCCTCGGTCGACCACCGCAGGTACTTCAGGAAATGCTGGAGCCCGAAGCTCGCCATCCCGAGGCCATGTCCGGCCTTCTCGAAGAGCGTCATCGTCTCCGGGATCCGCATGTGGTCGGCGAAGCTGGCGAAGGCGACGCCGAGCTTCTTCGCGGCGGCGAAGAACTGATGCATCCCAGCCGCCTGCTCAGGGAAGTCTCTGGCGAGCTGATCGCGAAGGAGGTCGGGATCATCGGTGAGAAGATAATCGAAGCTCTCACCGCGATAGCGGCGGATCCGCTTCAGCGTGGGCGTCACCGGCGCGCCTTCTCCGACGATGCTCAAGACGCGCCGCACCGCGCCTTGTGGGCCGCATTGATTCAGCCAGTGAATCGCGGTGTCGAAGGTGAATCCCTTGCGGCGAAACCCGGCGAGGTACCCGCCCGGGTAGTCGGCCTTCTCGAGCACGCACACGCGCAGGCCCGCCTTGGCGAGGAGCGCGGCGCCGGTGAGGCCACCCATCCCGGCGCCGATGACGACGACGTCGCACTCCTCGGGGATCATGCCCGCGCTTACACCGCGCCTCGGACCGCGTCGAGTCCGCAGGGTGGGGAAGCTCGCGCAGATCAGGACCTCATGGCCTCGCGCTGCTTCTTGGCGGCGCGCTTCTCCGCGCGCCGGACGATCTTCTTGGCCGTGTCGTGGCCGACCACCAGCGCGACGTGCTCGTCCTTGGCCCAGCGCGCGGCGACCCACGCGCTCCGCATGCCCGTCGCGAGCACGTAGGCGAGCGCCGCGAAGATCAGGACGAGGCCGAGGACCACCACGAGCCACGCCTCGGCGCCGAGGCCGAGGAGCATCATCACCGCCGCGATCCCGAGCGCCAACAGCAGCCCGGCGCGGTGGCGGCGGGCACGATCGAGCCGCGCACCGTGCTCCTCACAGAGAGGGACCTGGAGCGGGATCTTCGCCGTCCGCGTGCTCACGATCCACGCGACGAGGCTCCCGCCGGCGAGCAAGACCGCCAGCACGAGCGCCATCAGGGCGGGCTCGTCACGGAACATGTTGCGGAGCGTCGACGCGACGCCCGCACCGATCGCGCCGCCGGCCAGGCCGGCTCCGGAGGCCGCGTGGCCCACCGCGAACACGACCTCGTGCCGCGCGACGTCCTTCGTGGCGCCGCACTTCACGCACACCTTCGGGATGCGCGCGCTCTCATGCACGATCAAGAGGTCGCCCTCGGCTCGGAGATCCACGGCGAGAGGATACGCGCCTCGACGCGGGTCTTCTCCCTCGCCTCGGACACCTGACGATCCGGCTTCGCCGTGGCATGGTGCCGGCCGCGTGAGCGACCGCGACGAAGAGCCGATCGAGACCCCGCCGGAGGGTGCGACCTGCGCCGAGCATCCCGACCGCGACGCGCTGGTGACCTGCCCGCGCTGCGGGTCGTTCTGCTGCATCTCTTGCTGGCACAACGCCGTGCGGCGCTGTCACGCGTGCCTCGTTCGCGATCCGGGTCCGGTCGTGCCGTGGCAGGACCGAGAGCGCGGCCTGCCAGCCCGCTTCTTCGCGACGCTCGGCGACGCGTTTCGCCCCGCGCGCTCGGCGCCGACCTTCGTTCACGCGAGCGCGCGCTCCGGCCTCTCGTTCGCGCTGCTGACGTTCCTCCCGCTCGCGCTGCTCTCCGGGATCATCCCCTACACGCACCGCCTCGGGTTCGCGCGCTCCTTCTCGATCACCATGCTCGGCGCGCCGACCGCCTCCGATATCGCGGTCGACGTCGCCCGCGCCGCCGGGATCGGCCTCTTGGTCGCGCTAGGGATGTTCTCTCTCTTGGCGGTCCCGTATCACAGCCTCAGCCGGGCCTACGGCAGCAAGGATCGGCCGCCGGCCTCGCTCGCGGTCATGCTCTACCGAAGCTGGCTCATCCCGCTCGGCGGCACGCTCTCGAGCGTGCTCGTGTGGTCGCTGCCCGGCGAGCCGACCAGCGGCATCCTCGTCCTGATCGAGGTGGCGTCGGTGCTGCCGCTGCTGATCCTGATCTCGTCGATGCTCTCGACCGCGCGGATGGCCTCGGGGGTCGGGCCCCTCGCGTCGCTCGTGGTCGTGCTGGTTCCCTTCGTGCTCATGATGACGGTCGTGCCGATGGGGATGCAGGCGCTCGCGCCGTTGCTGCCCGATCCCGAGGTGCTGCGCGAGGCGCTCGGGGTCTGATCGAGCAGCGACTGTCCGTAGATCGATCACCCTCACTGGAGGACGATCGGCTCGCCCTCCACGCGGTGGGCGCCGCTGCAGCTCGTCACGACGAGGCGGTAGGTGCCGTTCGGCGCCTGGGCGCAGCGCTCGCAGTCGCACTGTGCGTCGCCGAGCTGCCCGGTCCACGCGGGAGGAATGTAGACCGCGCCGGGTGCGAGGGTGATGCACTCGCTGACCTCCGCCGCGCAGGTGTCGCGGAGCGCGAGCGCCGCGGAGACATCGTCCCACGAGTCTCCGTCTTCCTTCTGGAGAGCGAGCGCCGTGCGCAGCTCGACCGCCTCGGTGCCGTGGTTCTCCACGGAGATCGCGACCCGGCGCTCGAAGCGATCGACCTCGCCCCGCAGCCGCAGCACCGGCACCGGGCCCGGGTCGGCCGCGATGGCCGGCTCCGCGTGACCTTCGCCGCCCGCGGCCTCGGTGCGCGGTGG
>JAEZBP010001117.1 GCA_023427125.1 Pseudomonadota bacterium
GAGGGGCTGGTCCACAGCCCCTCCAGCCAACTCAGAAGCGGGCGAGCACGACGGTAACGTTGTCGGTGCCGCCCTCGTCGTTGGCCTTGGCCACGAGGCCCTTGGCCGCCTCTTCGACGTCGCCACCCTCGGCGACCGCCTCCATCGCGGCGGCGACCCGATCGCGCGGGACGTGCTTGGTGAGCCCGTCGCTGCACAGGAGGAGCACGTCGTTCGGGAAGAGCAGCGCGTGGTGGAGCTCGACGCGCAGCTCGTCGCTGTCGCCGCCGACGGCGTTGATGAGGATGTTGCTGAAGTCGGAGGTCTCGGCCTCCGACTCGCTGATCACCTTGCTGTCGACCAGCTGCTGCGCGAGCGTGTGATCGCGCGTGACTTGATGCAGCGAGCCCTCGCGGAACGCGTACATGCGGCTGTCGCCGACGTGCACTACGAAGAGGTTCGGCCAGGTGACGTAGGCCATCGTGAGCGTGGTGCCCATCCCGTGCTTGCCCTCGCCGGTGGCCGCCGCCTGCCGCACCTGCTGCTGGCACTGCTTCACCGCCTCGCGCAGGCCGTGCGCGAGCACGCGGCTGTCGTCCTTGCTGCGCGGGAGCATCCAGGGCATCAGCGTGAACGCGTAGCGGGCGAGCGCGTCGACGGTCATCGCGCTCGCGACCTCACCCGCCGCGTGCCCGCCCATTCCGTCGGCGACCATGAAGAGCCAGCCCTGCGGCGGGCCCTTCACCTTGGAGCCGTCGTTGACCGGTCGCGTCGATTGGTAGACCCGCATCGAGCGCTCGAGCTGCGCCACGAGGAAGCTGTCCTCGTTGTGCTTGCGCACCTTTCCGACGTCGCTGATCCCGAACACGGCCGGCTCGACCGGCTTCTCGCCGACCCGCGCGACCTCGCGGATCGGGGAGCCGAGGAGCTCGACCTGCTGTGTGCTCTCGTCGTCGCGAAACGGCTGGCCCATGGTGGTGACGAGGATTCTACCTGCGCGCCCTCGTCTTCGCCCAGCGTGGAATTGCCTGACCGCGGCAGCAGGCCTCGGCTCCCCCGGTTCGAGCCTCGCGGAGGTGACCTCGCCGATCGATGCGATTAGCCTCCACGGCTCGGAGGACCCATGCGCCTTGGAATTGGAATCACGCTGCTCGCGTCGCTCGTGGCGGTCGGATGTGACGAGGGCCCTGCCCCCACCGACGGCGGCTCCCAGCCGGGCACCGACGGCGGCCCGCGCGTCGACGCGGGTGGAGGCAGCGAGGACGCGGGCCCGCTCGACTCGGGCACGCCTCTCCCCGACGGCGGACCGGTGACCTGCTCGACGACCTTGCCGGCGCTCGGCCACGAGGAGATCGCGCCCGGGCAGTGGGGCGGCCGCGTCCCGGTCGGGGTGGTGCAGCCGCCCGGCGAAGCGACGGACCTGTACGTCGTGGACCAGCTCGGCGAGATCGTGATCGTGCGCGATGGCGCGATCCTCCCGACCCCGTTCCTCGAGGTCGACGTCGACTTCTCTCCGAGCGAGAACGAGCGCGGCCTGCTCGGCCTCGCCTTCCACCCGCAGTACGCGGACAACGGGCGCTTCTTCGTCTACTACACGGCGACGGAGGGCGGACGCCAGCGCAACATCCTGGGCGAGTTCCATCGCACCGCGGGCGACGTCGCCGACCCCGACGAGGTGCGGCGGCCCATCGACGAGGAAGACCCCTACTGGAACCACAACGGCGGCCAGATCGCCTTCGGGCCTGACGGCTTCTTGTACGTGGCCATGGGGGACGGTGGATATGGCGGCGACCGCGAGAACCGTGCGCTGGATCTCCAGAGTCCATACGGGAAGATCCATCGCCTGGACGTCGATGGTCCGGCCGACTTCGTTCCTGCCGACAACCCGTTCGCGACCGGCGTCGAGACGGTGTGGGCGTATGGGCTCCGCAACCCGTGGCGGTTCTCGTTCGATCGCATGACCGGCGATCTCTGGATCGCCGACGTCGGACAGAATGCCTGGGAAGAGATCAACTTCCAGCCCGCGTCGAGCTCCGGCGGCGAGAACTACGGCTGGTCCGCGTACGAAGGCGCTCACACTTATTCTCCGAACGCGAGCCGGCTCGGACAAGCCACGAATCACACGCCTCCGATCCTCGACTACGCCCAGTCCGGCTCGGGCTCGGACCCGATCCGCAACGGCCGCGCCGTCACCGGCGGCTACGTATACCGCGGCAGCGCCATCCCCGGGCTGCGTGGATGGTACGTCTTCGGTGATACCTACAGCCCTGACCATGCCGCGTTCCGTTACTGCGATGGTGAGGTGGTCGGCTTTCAGCGTGTGTCTGGATTGAATCCGAATGGATCGGGCGCCTCGAACCTGACCTCCTTCGGCGAAGATGAGGCCGGCGAGCTCTACGTAACCGGGTTCGGGTACGTGGCTCGCATCGTGGCGCGCTGATCGAGTCGAGCCGGAGTGAACGACTTCCTCGACATCGCTCCGCTGGGCTATGCCCCCGCGTGGCTCTCGGTGCTCGTCACGTATGGCCTCGGCGTCGCGGGATACCTCGCCATCTTCGTCTTTGCGGTGCAAGGGGCCCTTCGATGGAGCCGTCGCGCGAAGCTCTCGGACGCCTCCGTCGATCCCACCCGTCCGCTCGCCCCCGGCGAGGCGATCGTCGTCGGCGTCGTCGAGCCATGGCCCGACGCGAGTCCGGCCGTCCGCGTCGAGATCGAGCAGGAGGGCAGCGAGCAAGAGTCCTCTGGGAGCTGGACCCACGTATGGGCCGAGAAGAACCGGCGCATGAACGTCCGGCCCTTCTATCTGCGCCGCGCCTCCGGCGAGCGCGTCCTGGTCGAGCCGACGCGGGAGGCGCTGCTCCTCGACGCGCTCGATGGGCTCATTCACCTCAGCCGGAGCCGGCGCATTCGCACGGCCGAGCTCACGCCCGGAGAGACGGTGATCGCCACCGGCGTTCTCGGGCGAGCCGCGCGCGTCGGAGCGCCGGGCGAGGGCGGCGGGTATCGCGACGGAGCCCTGGGCTGGGTGCTGAAGCCTTCGGCGCGCGAGCGGATGGTGCTGAGCACCGAGCCTCTCGGCGCGCGCTTTCTGAACCGGGCGCGGCGCGGCGCGGTTCGAGCGCTCGTGACGGCCCTGGTGTTCTGCGGCGTCCACACTGTGCTCCTCGGCTATCACCTGAGGGTCTTTCGCGGGGTGACGGTCGTGGGCACCTTGGTCGAGCACCGCCACTACACGCGCGTCGACAGCGAAGGCGACACCACCCACCACTACGTCGTCAGCGCGGAGCTCGCCGGAGCCGGCCTCGTGACCGCGGGTCTCACCCGCGCGGGCTTCGCGCGCACGTCGCTCGGTACCCGCGTCGCGGTCCGCGCGGTGCCGAGCGCGATGTGGGTCTCGACGCTCGGCGTGAGGCCGAGGGCGGACGCGTGGCTGCTCGCGCTGGTCGGAGGCGGTGCCTTGCTGATTCTCCTCCTCCCACGCGTGCTGGTGCCAGCGCGCTGGGACGAGGAGAAGGTGAGCGAGGGCGGCCCGGGTCGTCTCTCCGACCACATCAGCGAGCTGCCGACAAGCGATCTCGAGGAGGCGGCCGAGCCGGCCTCGTCCTCGGAGGCGAGCGACGACGGTCCCTGAGCGAGCATGGGCCGGACTCGAGCGTCAGCCATCCTTGACGCGGGCTTCGGCCTCGGCCTTGAGCGCACGGGTCATCGCGGCGAAGCCGTCGCTCAAGCTCGGGCCGAAGATCAGCCAGACCAGCGGGGCGAGCGCGCCGGCGATCACGTCCTGGCTGCTGTAGCGGGTGCGGCCCTCGCCGAGGCGCTCGATCCACTGGTCACGCTCGCCGCTCAAGAGCCAGCGCGCGCCGAGCTTCATGCCCCAGCGGATCCGCTCGCCCTCGCGCACCTCGCGCACGTGCTCGCGTTGCTGAACGGTGCGACCGAGGCGGCTCATGCGCACGGTCAGGTCGACGATGTCCCCCTCGCGCAGCGTCGAGCGGACCGCGGTCGTGAACGGATTCCACGCCGGGTACCGATCCAGATCGACCAGCACCTCCCACACGAGGGCGGGCGGCGCGTCGATGTCGATCGAGGCGGCGTAGATGCGGTGGAGCATGGGCCGATACTGACACGCATCGGGTGCGCGCCGCGCGGACGGAGGTAGGCTGCGCGCCCTCATGGCCAGCCGGCGGTATGAGAGCGCGCTCCTGGCGACCCTGACCGGGCTGCGCGAGCGCCTGGTGCCAGAGCGGCCGCTCGCGTGGGACGATCGGCTCGAGGGAAAGACCGCGCTGGTGACCGGCGCCAACCGCGGGCTCGGGCGCGCGATCGCGGTGGAGCTCGCGCAGCGCGGCGCGCGCCTGCTCCTCGCGTGTCGGGGCGACGCGGGCGAGGCGCTCGCGGAGGTCGGCGCGCGAGGCGAGGCAGTGCAGGTCGATCTCGGCGATCTGAGGAGCATCGATAGGCTCGCCGGCCAGCTCGCAGAGCGCGGCGTGCGGCTCGACGTGATCGTGCTCAACGCGGGCGTCGTGCCCAACCGCGCGCGTAAGACCGCGCAGGGGCTCGAGGTGCAGCTCGGGGTGAACTACCTCGCGAACGTGCGCCTCGTCGATCGCCTGATGTCCCGCGAGCTCCTCGCGAGGGGCGATCGCCTGCCTCGGATCGTCGCGGTCTCGAGCGAGTCGCATCGCGCGCCGCGCGCGTTCGAGCTCGCGCGGCTCGGCGCCTACGAGGACTACGGCATCGGCGGGGTGATGCGCCGCTACGGCGAGAGCAAGCTCGCGCTGACCGCGTGGACGCAGGAGCTCGCGCGACGGCTCGAGGGCCGCGCGGCGGTGCACGCGATCTGCCCGGGCGCGGTGGCGACGGGGATCGCGCGGGAGGCGCCGCGCTGGAGTCGCCCGCTGCTCGATCCGACGATCCGCAGGCTCTTCGCGGCCCCCGCGGTCGCCGCGCGCCCGGTCGCCTACCTCGCCGGCGCGAGCGCCGTCGAGGGCAAGACCGGGCTCTACTTCCATCGCTGGCGCGAGAAGGCGCCGAGCGAGCTCGCGCTCGATCGCGCGTTCGCCGCGGCGCTCTGGGACGAGAGCGCGCGCGTGCTCGAGAGGATGGCTCTCCGTGACTGACATGACGTACGACCGCCACGCCGCGCGCATCCTCGACGGGACCAGCTGGCGCGAGCTGCTCGATCGCCTGCGGGACGCCGGGCAGGTCATCGCGCGCGAGGGCTCGCCAGAGAGCGCGCTCGATCGCGCCGAGGGCTACCGCTACCTGAGCCGCATCTTGCGCGCGGCGCTCCAGACCTTCGTCGAGCACGCGGATCCGCTCGCTCCGGTGCTGCAGCGGGTGGTGCACGAGACGGCCAAGATGGGCGCGGACAACCCCGACAACTTCTACATGAACGCGGCCATCAGCGGCGCTCACGTCTATCGCATCTGGGGGCGTCGGAACACCGTTCACTACTTGAGCTTCGGCACGCAGGTCGGCCACTACGGCAAGGGCGCTGGGATGCCGCCGAGCGGCTTCCTCGAGGGCTCTCAGCTCGCGCTCGAGCCCGACGGCAGCTTCGAGATCGCGGTCAGCGCCGAGAGGCCCGAGGGCGCGGCGAACTGGCTGCCGATGAAGCCGGAGACCGGTACGCTGATCGTGCGGCAGACCCGGCTGGATCCGGCGACCGAGCAGCTGGCGGAGCTCCAGATCGAGCGGGTCGGCGCGGGAAAGAACCCGAGCGAGGTCACGCCCAAGAGCATCGACGAGGGGCTCACCCAGGCGGGCAACCTGGTGGCCGGCGCCGCGATGCTCTTCGCGACCTGGGCCGAGGGCTTTCGGGCGCACGTGAACGAGCTCCCGCAGTTCGACGCCGCGCTCTCGAACGCGTTCGGCGGCGATCCGAACATCGTCTACTACCATTCGTACTGGGAGCTCGGCCCCGAGGAGGCGCTGGTGATCGACGCCACGCCGCCGGCCTGCGACCACTGGAATTTCCAGCTCAACAACCACTGGATGGAGTCGCTCGACTATCGCTACTACCGCATCCACGTGAACAGCAAGACGGCCGCCTATCGCCCCGATGGATCGGTCCGCATCGTCGTCGCGCATGAAGATCCGGGCGTGCCGAATTGGATCCAGACGGTCGGCCACGAGCGAGGGACGATGTGCTTCCGCTGGGTGCGCGCGGCCGAGCACCCACAGCCTGTCACGAGGGTCGTGAAGCTCGCCGAGGTCGCGGCGCTGGCCTGAGCGATGCGCGAGACGTCGACCGACTATCGCAGGCCTCACCGCCCGCGGGCCGTGAGGCTCGCCAACCGAGTGGCCGCGGTCCTCGCGCGGCGCGGCGCGCGGGCGTCGCTCGAGCCCGACGATCTGCTGCGCGCGGCGATGCGCCGGACGGGCCTGGACGACTTCGGCGAGCCGCCGCTCTCGGAGCCCCTCGAGGTGCTGCTCCGATCGATCGAGGACGAGGCGCGCCTGCACCCGATCGGGCGGCTCATCACGCGCGAGCGGCTGATCGGCGTCCTCGTGAACCGCCTCCGCGTCGCGCGCGCTCTCGACGCAGGACCCACCCCCGCGCTCTCGCCGCCGATCGTCATCACCGGCCTCCAGCGCACCGGCACGACCTTGCTCCATCGCGTGCTCGCCTCGGATCCGCGCCTGCGCTGGCTCGCGTCGTGGGAGGCGCTGCACCCGGCGCCCATCACACCCGATCGGCGCCTGGCCAACGCCCGGCGCGCCGAGCGCGGCCTCGCCTACTTCGCGCCGGACTTCTTCGCGATCCATCCGGTCGAGGCGCGCGCGCCCGAGGAGGACGTGCTGCTCCTCGACTACGCGCTCCTCAGCACCGTGCCCGAGGCGACCCTGCGCGTGCCGACCTACGCGCAGTGGGTCGAGCGACAGGATCAGCGCCCCGCCTATCGCTACCTGCGCACGCTGCTCTCCATCCTGAGCGCGCAGCGCGGCGCGAACAAGCGGTGGCTCCTCAAGACCCCGCACCACCTCGAGTGGCTCGACACGCTGCTCGAGGTCTTCCCGGGCGCGCGGGTGATCTGGACGCACCGCGATCCGGCCACCACCGTCGGCTCGTTCTGCTCGATGATCGCGCACGGCCGCGGCGTCTTCAGTGACGAGGTCGATCCGGTCGAGATCGGCGTGAGCTGGGGCGACAAGATCGCGCGCCTCCTCGATCGCGGCATGGACGCGCGCGAGCGCGCGCCGGCCGGCACCTTCCACGACGTGCGCTACGAGGAGCTCGTGGCGGACCCGATGCGCGAGGTGCGCGCCATCTACGCGTTCCTCGGGGAGAGCCTGCCGCCGCACGTCGAGCGCCGCATGCGCTCGACGCTCGAGGCCTCTCCCCAGCACCGGCACGGCGTTCATCGCTACCGCCTCGCCGACTTCGGCCTGCGCGAGGACGCGCTCCACGAGCGCTTCGCCCGCTATCGATCGCGCTTCGTGCGCTGAGCCTCAGCCCACGCCGCTCGCCCAGGCGCGCACGGCCCTAGCGAGCTCTGCCGGCCGCTCCCACGGGAGCATGTGGCCGGCGCCCTCGACCAGCTCGAGCTGCGCGCGGGGGAGGTGCTCGACGAGGTAGCGCTGGTACTTCGGCGGCGTG